>JAADJE010000075.1:0-23197 GCA_013150915.1 Gammaproteobacteria bacterium | reverse complement strand
AGACAGATTGAGAGTCAAAAATTGACTTATCACGGCACAAATCGCAGGGCCACTCAATGGCATCCTGTCATCGTGGCACTTGTACACCCCTGTACGTCGTAATAGCGGGCTATTGCGAAGCTTTATAACGCAGAGAAGGCTGTTTTTAGACTTAAGATACTTATTCATGATTTATCAGGGGTGCCCTTGACCGTCCCCAGGCGCTCACCCATGTAGGAACCGTTAAGCACGCGGTCTATCCATTTTTGATTGGCAAGATACCAGTCCACCGTTTTTTCCAGCCCAGTCTCAAAGGTCTCTTCCGGTATCCAGCCAAGATCACGCTGAATCTTACCGGCATTAATCGCATAGCGCCTATCATGGCCGGGACGATCTGTGACAAAGCTTATTAACTCCGCATAGGATCGCCCGTCCTTATCCGGCTCACGGTCGTCCAGAATAGCACAAAGTGTTTTTACCACATCAATATTCCTCACTTCATTGTGCCCCCCGATATTATAGGTTTCACCCTGCACACCTTGTTTCATGACCAGGATAAGGGCACGCGCATGATCATCAACATATAACCAGTCACGGATATTCTCACCGGTACCGTATATCGGTAAAGCCTCTCCGGCACGGGCCTTCTGTAATATCAGAGGTATTAATTTTTCCGGATACTGACAGGGGCCATAGTTATTGGAACAATTGCTTAATACCACCGGCAGTCCAAATGTTCGGTACCAGGACCGTGCCAGGTGGTCGGAGGATGCCTTGCTGGCAGAATACGGTGAACTGGGGTCATAAGGTGTCGTTTCAAGGAACATGCCGTCATCACCAAGGCTACCGTAGACCTCATCGGTAGAGACATGATGGAAGCGAAAACTTTCTTTTTTATCGTCCTGTAGACCGGACCAGTAATCCCGTGCAGCCTCCAGCAGGGTGTAGGTACCCACGATGTTCGTCTGGATAAACTCGCCCGGGCCATCAATTGAGCGGTCGACATGAGATTCCGCTGCCAGGTGCATAATGGCATCAGGCCTATATTTGGCAAAGACTTCTGCCATGGCACCGGCATCGCAAATATCCGCCTGTACAAAATGATAGCGGGGGTTATCAGCAACCGGTTGCAGGGAATCCAGATTCCCTGCATAAGTCAGCTTGTCAATGTTTACAACGACGTCATCGCTGATATTGATGATCATCCTGACCACAGTGGAGCCAATAAACCCTGCACCACCTGTTACGATATAAGTTTTTGCCATCTTTAAGCTCTTTACCGACAGTTCTATTTTATTGATGCTAACCGTTTATCTATTAAACAGATCAGGATGACATGGACTTTTCTATCAATCGCCCGACATAACGACTGACTCCTTCCTCGACCGTAAGGAAGTCCTTTGTGTAACCGGCTGCCCGTAGAGCGGAGATATCGGCCTCGGTAAAATTTTGGTATTTCCCTTTCAGGGCCTCTGGAAAATCGATATAACGAATAATATTTTTCTGTTGCAGTGTTGATAGATCCAGTGCATCTTCACCCTGTTCCCGGCGACAACGATTGATACTGGCAACAGCCACATCATTAAATGACTGACAACGCCCGGTGCCAACATTGAAAATACCACTGATATCCGGATGTTTAAGGAGAAAGAGATTCAGATCTACGACATCTTCAACCGAAACAAAATCACGCAGCTGGGCACCATTTTCATAACCATCTATCCCTTCAAATAATTTAACGTAGCCCACTTCCTGGTACTGCTTGCTGAAATGGAAAGCGACCGAGGCCATGTGGCCTTTGTGCTGCTCCCTGTCACCGTAGACATTGAAATAGCGCAGACCAACAATTTGTGCACTGCGATCGCCATACATGCGGCGCACGTATTTATCAAACTGAAACTTGGAGTAGGCATAGACATTCAGGGGTGACTCAAACTCAGATGACTCACGAAATACCGGACCGGTACCGTAAACAGAAGCGGATGAAGCATAGATGAAAGAAGCCCTGTTCTGCTGGCAGAAATGCAACAGTGTTTTCGAGTAATCATAGTTATTCGACATCATGTACAGGCCGTTGTATTCCATGGTATCGGAACAGGCTCCCAGATGAAAAATAGTATCCAATTCACCATTGAATTCGCCACCATTTATCATATCGATGAAGGCACGTTTATCGATATAATCAGCAATTTCCAAATCTATCAGATTAAGAAATTTTTCACCTTTTTCCAGGTTATCCACAACAATGACATCATCACGACCGCTGTCATTCAGGCCTTTGACAATATTGGCACCGATAAAGCCGGCTCCGCCTGTTACGATGATCATTCGACCTCCTCTTTTCCAACCTCAGCAAGTATTTCATTAATCGAGACAGCGGCAACGCCTAATTTTCCAACCACGATGGCGGCCGCCGCATTGGCGATGTGAATGGCTTCCCGGTAGTCCGCACCGGCAGCAAGCATGGCAGCTACAGTAGCTATAACCGTATCACCGGCACCACTAACATCAAACACTTCCCGTGCACGTGCTTTTTGGTGAAATACCAGTCCGTTTGCGTCAAACAGAGCCATTCCCTTATCACTGAGTGTAACCAGCAGATACGACACTTCGATTATTTTCAGTAATTCAGCTGCCTTCACTGCCATATTTTCAAGTGAAGAACAGGGTCCAACCACATCCTCAAATTCGTGTCGGTTGGGCGTAATCAGACTGGCTCCCCGATAACGTACAAAATCACGTCCCTTTGGATCAACCAGCACTTTTATCCCTTTTGCTTTTGCCGCACCAATCATCTGATCAATATCACGCAATACTCCCTTTCCATAATCTGACAATAATACGATATCGGCAGTATCCAGACTCTTCTTGAAACGGTCCATCGCCGCAAGGATAGAAACATCGTCGGGTGTTTGTTCAAAATCGGCTCTTAGCAACTGCTGATTGCGGGACAATAAGCGAAGTTTTACGGTAGTAATATGCCTCTCATCATGGGTAAAACAGGTGGTCACCCCTTTTTCTGACAACATCCGTTCAAGACTTTTTGCCGCATCATCATTTCCTACCACGGAAATCAGGTCACACTGACCGCCCAGTGCAGAGATATTGCAGGCAACATTCGCCGCTCCACCGGCACGCTCCTCATTATCGGTAATAGCCAGCACAGGAACCGGTGCCTCGGGGGAAATCCGATCGACATCGCCAAACCAGTAGCGATCCAGCATGGCATCACCCACCACCAGCACTCTGGCATCTGTTATCTTTTGTAGGAACTGGCTCATACGAGCAATTGATTCCTAGCGCCCAATACCAAAGTATTCAAAACCGGCTTTTCTTATTGTCGCCGGTTGAAAGATGTTTCTGCCATCAAAGATAACAGGTGTCTTCATTTTACTCATCATGCTGTCAAGATCCGGGCTGCGGAAAACTTTCCATTCAGTGACCACAATCAGTCCGTCGGCATCATCCAGCGCATCATAAGGGTCGGTAACCAACGTGAGGTCGTCTCTGTTCCCATAAATCCGTACAACTTCTTTCTCCGCCACGGGGTCATAGGCAACAATCGTCGCACCGTGCCGCCACAGTGCTTCCATAATAGTGCGACTGGGTGCTTCACGTATGTCATCAGTTTCAGGTTTAAATGCCAGACCCCATACAGCAAACTTTTTACCCTCAAGCCTGTCACCAAATCGTTTAACTATTTTGTCTACAAGAACTGATTTCTGACGCTTGTTTACGGCTTCAACCGCATCCAGAATTTGTGCATCGTAACCGACGGCTTTGGCTGTGTGGCGCAGGGCCTGCACGTCCTTGGGGAAACAGGAACCACCGTATCCACAACCGGGGTATATAAAATAATAGCCGATCCGCGGATCCGAACCGATGCCGTGGCGTATACTTTCTATATCGGCACCGAGCAGCTCAGCCAGGTTTGCCATCTCATTCATGAACGATATCTTGGTCGCCAACATCGCGTTAGCCGCATATTTGGTCATCTCAGCTGAGCGTATATCCATAATGATGATACGCTCATGGTTACGATTAAAAGGCGCATAGAGTTCACGCATCATCTCAATCGCACGATCATCATCTGCCCCGACAACGATGCGATCCGGTTTCATAAAATCTTCAACGGCCGCGCCTTCCTTGAGAAATTCCGGATTTGAAACAACATTATACTCTGTCGATGCCCCTTTCTCCTGCAAGGCATTACTGACCGCGTCCCGTACTTTGTCCGCCGTACCCACTGGCACCGTTGATTTGGTGACGATGACGCGGAACTCATTCATATATTTGCCAATGTCACTGGCAACAGCCAGCACATGCTTCAGATCTGCGGAACCATCTTCATCAGGAGGTGTACCGACAGCAATGAATAATACAGCTCCGTAGTCTATGCCATCCTTTATATTAGAGGAAAATGACAGCCGCCCAGCCTGCACATTCTTCTGTACCAACTCCTCAAGCCCCGGTTCATAAATGGGTACTTCACCCTCATTAAGACGATCAATTTTACCCTGGTCTATATCGATACAAAGGACATGATTCCCGACTTCTGCCAGACATGTACCCGAGACAAGACCGACATATCCTGTCCCAATGACGGTAATCCTCATTCATTTACCCCAAAACAATAAAATTCATCAGATGCCGCGATCTTCATCTATTTTGCGACTTCCATACATAACCTTTAATTATCCTGCGTTTTCATGCCGTTGTCGAGAATTCAAGTGTAATTCTTGTTTTATTTTTTTGCTTGCTTACAACTGATTGCTTCACCCTTCAATGGGATATTCTTTTTTTATTCGTAGGCTGGCACATGGCTGATGGTCTCGTCCTTCATGGACGAGCGACTTTTCTTTACTTGTCCGTATTGAAAAAGTGGTCAAAAGAAAGGATGCCCACATGCTTACCCTTCGACTTCCCTGGAATACCTCGGATATCTCCGAAACAGATATCATGAAACCAGGTAGAGACACTACTTTCGGTCAATTGTAGAAGTTGAATCCAGAAATAAAAACACTTTGATGGATTTTATATTGTAAAATAGGCCTGACCCCTTATTTTTTACCCTCTCTTACTTTTTTATAGTATACTCGTGAGCACGGTGATTGCCCCTGATGAGGAGATTATTACGCCTGCACATAACCGGAATAAAAAACGAGGTAAGCCCCAACGAAGTCGGGCCTTAATCCAGAAAACTGACATCTGAAGACCGCCATATTCGCCAACAAAAATATACGGCGCACGTCCTGCCTGAAATACGTGGCTACCTGGACGACATACTCCCTCAAGTGCCATCGGGTAGTAGCCTTGGCAAGGTCTTAAATTACCTGAACAACAAATGGAACAGGCGGGTTGCCTGTCTCGATGATACTTATCTAAAATGCCCTTATACGGGAATACCAAAGGCAAAAAATACTGAAGGACTTCAAAACATTGTTACCGGATAAGTTGAAAATGAGCAGATAAAGTTCGGCTGAGATAGCCTGTCGTTTGTTAACCGCTTACGAACGTTTCACCGCCTGTCGCGCCAAAGATCCGAAAATTAATCTATACGAATATCAGGGATTGGTGCATACCGCGTAGAACTGAAAACCTCGATCAGTTTTCTGGCGCATAGGATCAACCCTGTTGTCTGTGGTTAGGTTGAATACTGTGCTGTCTTCTAAAAATCGAGTTTACTTTCTCTGCTACACCACCTGGATCATCTGATCTTGAAGTGAGTTGGACGGAAATATAAAAAACAGGGCAGCGATCTTATGAGAGTAAAGCCCCGGCTTAAGAGGGTTAAATCCCGGCATCGGGGGTTATTCATGCACTGGTCGTTACCTTGTGCTAGCTGACTGAATGATAGGCACCATATGAATCGGAGAGGTACGTATGGCCCTGTGTGAGGCTGAGGGAGGAGTTCCCTCGCCCTACTCGACCAAGGTAAATAGGGGATATGAAAAGTTTAATTATTTTTACATTGTTATTTTTTGTCACATTAAATTTGTATGCTAAAAGTGATGTTGATGAGCATCCTCTTGCGAGTGTTCTTGATAATATCAAAAATCTAGAGGATGACTTTCAAAAAAACCTGATTCGCTTTCAACATAAAAAGTCCAATAAATACATATTAACCATAAATGAGCGTAACACGCTTATTGGAATTTTAAGTAGATATCAGGTTGAATTTAAAGCACTTAAAGATATTTTTGGCAAAAAGAACCTGTCCAACCTTTCTATAAATCGTCGCACCGACCCGCACAAGATTATAGATAAAATAATTTATTATGGGGCAGCGGCAAAATTACTTTATGGGATTACAAAATACCCTAATTTACTGGGGCTTCTTTTTGAAGATCAGAGTTCACATAATGGACCTGTTAATTTTTTTGATAAATTAATCTCTGATTTTACCCAGGAGACATATCCATGTAGCAATGATGATTATTATGAGGACGATAGTTTTGAAATCGACCTTTACAGCTGCACCTACCCAAGGATGATAGATTTTTGGGACTATAAATCAGATATAAAAAATATTATTGTAAAATCTGATATCGCTAGCTCCCTACAATTTTTATCCCTTCAGTATCTGGAAAATTTTGGTAGTTTTTACAATACCATTCTAAAAAATAAAAAACGTTTTTACAAAAGTATTTTTCTTTATAAGTCAATTTATAATGTAAAAGCAAAAATACTTGAGACACTGGGACACATAAGTTTGGCCTCTAATAATTTAATAAGCAAAGACTTCCAGAAAAATTTTGATCGTGCTATGGAACCTGCTGACATCGCTGTAGTCTACAGAACGGGCCGATTATCTAACGTTATTTTTACAGGTAACTGGACACATAGTTTATTATACATTGGCGATTTTAATAAATTTAACACATATTTTTCATCTGACCCCGAGACCACTGCTCTATACAAACAAAAGTGTATTGATCTAAATTATTCCTGTGTTGATTTTGTTGGCTATATGGAAATAAAATACCCCTTTTCCTTTACCCGCTATAAGAAAAGCCAAAATACAAAAAAACCCTTTACAGTTATTGAGGGAGTCCGTGATGGCGTCATCTTATCTCTAACTCGTTCCGTGTTAAAAGTTAATCGTGTCTCAGCCTTTAGATCAAAATTAAATAAGGTTGATAAAGCCATGGGCATCGAACAGGCCTTTTCTTATTTAGGGCTACCCTATGACTATAATTTCGACTCCAGAACCCTGGATCGATTTATATGCACAGAAGTTATTGCATGGTCCTTTATGCCAAATTCTGAAATAAATAAAAAAGGTTATTATTTACAAACTTCTATCATTGGTGATAAAACCGTAGCCTCCTATGCTTATGACATAGTTAAAACATTTTTCTTACAGGACAGTTTAGAATTTGTACTTTATTATAATGCCCCTGCTGACAGTGAAGGCACCTCTGCTCTTTCTGTAGAAGATTTACGCCGTACTGTTGACCTCAGTAAGGATTGACTGTACTTTTTTTTACGCGCGCCTTAGATCTTGATATTCGATATTAACCTGGTCACAGTCAGCATAAAGACCTTTTGGTTGTCGAGCACTGGAAGACTGGATTGGCCACACCCTACTCATCACTATCATCCCATACAGGCTTAACCGTATTCCACCGCTTACAGCCAGGACACTGCCAATGCATGGCTGTACCACGAAACCCACAATGCTCGCACAAATAGTTCTTTCGTGACTTGAGCACACGCTCTATTATTGCCTGCAAGGTTTCCAGATCAGACTTCGGCTGACCTTCGGCCTGCACGGCTGAAAGGTGGATCATGCGGGACAGCCCATGCATGGAGGGTTGCAGACGCAGCTCTTCAATAACAAATTCACGGGCCGCCGACGAGCCCTCACTTGATTCGATTTCTTCTGCCAGTTTTAACATGACCGGGATCGCACGATCTTTTTCCAGTGCTTCGTTCAATAACGCAAGCCAAGCATCCTGATTTCCGATTTCTTTAAAACACTCGGACAGTTGCCCCAGTACTTCAGGCAAATACCTCCGATCCTGGCTTTCTATCTTTTTCCAGTAGCGAATAGCCTTTCTACAATCACCTGCATCACGGGCAATATCGCCACGCAGAATATTCGCCCGAACTGAGTTAGGATCCTTTGATAAGGCCTTTTTCAGTAAGGCTTTTGCCTGATCAGGTCTGTTCTTGCCGATTTCGTCCTCAGCCTGTTCACAGAGAAAATGGGCAATCATCTCATCGGCTGATTCACCACTGGCCCTGGCAAACCGTTTTGCTGTAGCAATTGCCTGATCCCATTCTTTTTCCTGCTGATAAACATAAAGCAACTGGCGCAAGGCAGGCTCAGGGTCATTCTCAATTTCGGCATATTCAAGTAACAGATTCTCGGCCCTGTCCAGCAAACCTGCCTTCAGGTAATCCTGGGCCAGTTCAAACAGTGCCTGACTGCGCTGATGGCGATCCAGTTTCGGCCTTGCAATCAAATTCTGGTGAATTCTTGTTGCGCGCTCAAGCTCACCTCTACGACGAAAAAGGTTGCCTAACATCAGGTGCGTTTCGACAGTTTCTGTATCAACTTCCAGCACCTTGATGAAAACCTCAATGGCCTTGTCCGGCTGCTCGTTGAGCAAGAGGTTTAAACCTTTGAAGTAAGCTGAAGGGATTTCACCGGCACCCTTGCGTTTTTTTGTACGTTGATCCTGACGAGCAGCAATCCAGCCAGAAATTACGGCAAGAGGTAGCAGTAGTAGCAACCAGGCAACATTAAGCACTTCAGATAGAATCCCTGGTAGGCAAGGGACTTTGTTGCTGAAGTTCTTTGCTCAGCTTCCGAATTTCTTTTTTTGCTCGCTGTAATTCCCTGTGCTTGCGCAACTGTGGTATTAAAGTTGTCAGTACGCCGATCAACATTCCCAACAGTAATGTCACCAGAAGGACAACAACCAGCGGGGCAGATATAACTAAATCCGGATAATAATTGAGTTCAACCAGCTGCGGGTTCTTGAGGGAAAATGTGAGTCCAAAAACCACAATACCAATGAACAGAAATAAATAAAAAAACAGCTTCATATCGTCTTCCATACAGGATACACAGCAAGTATTCTACCTGTACAGGGAGAAAATGGCATTAAAAAACCCGCCGTGCTGCAAGTGGCGGGGTTTTTGTGAGCTGCGTCAATCAACAAAATCAGGGCGTATCAACACGCTGGCGTAACTCCTTACCGGGTTTAAAGTGTGGTACATGCTTATCTGGCACAGTCACAGAATTACCTGTTTTAGGGTTGCGCCCTACACGGGCTCGACGATGATGCAAAGTAAAGCTGCCAAAGCCTCTCACTTCGATTCTTTCTCCACTGGATAGTGCACTGGTCAAACACTCAAGAATTACTTTAACCGCCAGTTCAACATCACGATAGCCAAGCTGATTTTGCTCATCCGAGAGTAAATCAATAAGTTCTGATTTTGTCATCGTCGTTACCGCCCCCTAATTGCCGTTTACTTTTTTGACAACTGTTCCTTCAGCTTATCACCAAGTGAGGTCGAACCACCAGTTGGTTTTGCTGAGTATTCACGTACCGCCTCACTTTCTGCCTCTGCTTCAAGCGCCTTGATGGAAAGCGAAATCCTCCGGCTTTTGCGATCTATGCTGGTGATTTTTGTTTCTATGGTATCACCTTCATTGAGTACACTGCGTGCATCTTCTACTCGATCCTGTGAAATCTCGGAAACACGCAGATAACCGGTAACCAGATCAAGCAGCTTAATGACCGCCCCTTTGGTATCAACACTCTCAACGGTACCCTTTACAGCAGCACCCTTCCCATGCTCGGCAACAAAACTGGTGAAAGGATCACCCTCAACCTGTTTCAGCCCCAATGAAATACGCTCACGCTCCGCATCGATAGCAAGAATAACAGTTTCGACTTCATCCCCCTTCTTGAAATCCATCACGACTTCCTCACCAGGGCGCTCCCATGACAGGTCACTGAGGTGAATCAGGCCATCGATTGCTCCATCCAGTCCGATGAAAATGCCAAAGTCGGTAATTGACTTGATATTACCCGATACCTTGTCATTTTTGTTGTGTGTGGCGGCAAAGGCTTCCCATGGATTGGTTGAACACTGTTTCATACCGAGAGAAATGCGACGGCGTTCTGCATCAATGTCCAGAACCATAACTTCGACTTCATCACCTACCTGAACCACCTTGGAAGGATGAATATTCTTATTGGTCCAGTCCATTTCGGAAACGTGAACCAGGCCCTCTACACCGTCTTCAATTTCTACAAATGCACCGTAATCGGTAACATTGGTGACCTTGCCAATGATACGTGTATCACGAGGATAACGGCGAGGAAGGTCACCCCATGGATCTTCTTCAGTCTGTTTAAGCCCGAGTGAAACACGGTTACGTTCCTTGTCAAATTTTAGCACACGTGCCTCAATTTCATCACCTACGTTGAGTACTTCTGAAGGATGTTTGACACGCTTCCAGGAGATATCCGTGATATGCAGCAGGCCATCAATGCCACCGAGATTAACGAATGCACCGTAATCAGTCAGGTTCTTGATAACACCCTTGACCAGCTGACCTTCTTCCATGTTTTCCAGCAGTGCGTCACGCTCTGCGGTCAATTCTTTCTCAACCACGGCACGGCGGGAAACGACAACATTATTACGCGGACGATCGATTTTAATGATCTTGAATTCCAGATCCTTGCCTTCGAGGTAGGTGGCGTCCTTAACCGGACGCACGTCAACTAACGAACCGGGCAGGAAGGCCCGGATAGTACCGAGGCCAACTGTAAAACCACCTTTGACCTTGCCGGTGATACGACCGATAACAATGACATCTTTCTCGTGGTCTTTCTCAAGGTCTTCCCATGCGCGCGCACGGATAGCCTTTTCGCGGGACAGGCGGGTTGAGCCTGTGCCGTCTTCAATTGACTCGATAGCCACTTCTACATCGTCGCCTATCTTTACTGTCAGGACGCCATCAGCATCCTTGAATTCACCCGCAGGGATTTCACCCTCGGTCTTCAGGCCAGCATTGACGATTACATAATCATCATTGACATCAACGACCTGTCCGATCGTTACTTCTCCGGAACGCATCTCGGCCTTTGACAGGCTTTGTTCCAGCAATTCAGCAAATGTTTCACTCATGGTTTAGATACAACTCGGTTTGATTGCGTCGGGTATGGCCCACAAAGTATTAGTAGGCATTGGTTAATGTTATCCGCTGACTATAATGCCCAACAGTTAGGCATGCTAATCTTTACAGACTCTGATACCCGACTTGCTGCCTGACATACCCGATCACCTGTTCCAGGCTCATTTCGGACGTATCCAGCACAATCGCGTCTGCTGCGGGAGTCATAGGAGAATTCGTGCGTCCCGCATCACGTGCGTCGCGCTTAGAAATCACCGTAAAAAGACGCGGGATGCTATCATTTATTCCTTTATCCTTCAACTGCTTATATCGCCGTTCTGCCCTTATTTGGGCGGAGGCAGTGAGGAAAAACTTGTGCGTGGCATCCGGGAAGACCACCGTCCCCATATCCCGCCCATCGGCAACCAGCCCCGGTGGCTGGCGAAAACCTCGCTGACGCTGCAGCAAAGCGGCACGTATATCACCGTCAGCCGCCAGTTTTGAAGCCATCGCCCCGCATTCTTCTGTACGAATCGAAGATGAAATATCTGTCCCGGCAAGGAGTACATCTGCCCCACCATCAGCAGTAGGTTTGAAAACAAGTTTTAGCGCCAGTGCCAACGAAACAATTTTTTCCTTATCCTTATTCAACTTAAGGCCTGCCTGCTTAGCCGCGTAGGCCAGTGCCCGATAAATCGCACCTGAATCAAGGTAATGCCAACCCAGACTCACCGCCAGCTGCTGGCTAACCGTCCCCTTGCCAGACCCGCTCGGCCCATCGACAGTAATCACTGGGACGTCAGTCATTTACTAATGACCGTGATGTCCAGACCGCCGCTTTCAGCTAGAGATTGGAAATCAGGAAAAGAGGTGCTTACATTGTCACAGTCCTCAATATAAATTTCCGTGTTACTCAACAGTCCGGCCATAGAAAAGGCCATGGCAATACGATGGTCGCCATGACTGTCAACCGTGCCACCCTGAATCTCCCCCCCTCGCACGCGCATGCCATCAGCTGTCTCGGTAACATCAACGCCAATATGGGTTAGACCTCTGGCCATCGCCGCGATACGATCAGATTCCTTAACCCTGAGTTCTTCTGCCCCACTAAGAATGGTTTCACCGCTGGCTGCCGCCGCAGCAATAAGAATAGCTGGAAACTCATCGATGGCCAGCGGCACGTGTGCTTCATCAATATGAATCCCATGCAGAGGGGCAGACTGAACAATCAGATCTGCTACCGGCTCACCGCCTACAGTTCGCTCATTCTTCAGCTCTATATCCGCACCCATCTGTTTAAGTATGAAAAGAATTCCCGTCCGTGTTGGATTGGTACCGACGTTCCTGATCTCAATATGCGAGCCCGGTGCGATGGACGCACCAACCATGAAAAATGCAGCAGAAGAAATATCGCCAGGCACCACCATATCGGTCGCTTTCAAGTGAAAACCCGGTTCCAGACATACCCTGGAACCGCCACTGCTGACAGGGTAACCAAAGCCTCGTAACATACGCTCAGTATGATCTCTGGTTGGAGCAGGTTCTGTCACACATGTCTTGCCCTCGGCATATAGACCGGCAAGCAAGAGACAGGATTTTACCTGTGCACTGGCCATCGGCATCTGGTAATCGATGCCACGCAGGCCATTGACAGGAATAATTTGCAAAGGTGGGGTGCCACCTTCAGCAGTACTGATATGTGCGCCCATCTCGGTCAGTGGATCAACAACTCTACGCATAGGCCTTCCGGATAGAGATTTATCACCGCTTAGACACGAGGGAAATGACTGGCCACTTAAAAGACCTGATAACAGACGCATCGCTGTACCTGAATTTCCCATATCCAGATCATGCTGTGGCTGTCTCAATCCGTTCAGACCCACCCCACAGATCACCAGCTGGCCTTCATCCGGCCCCTCAATATTTACACCCATTGCACGAAAGGCTGCGATCGTTGCCAGAATATCCTCGCCTTCCAGTAAACCACTCACACGGGTGACACCCTCCGCCAGTGCACCCAATATCACCGATCGATGTGACATGGATTTATCACCCGGAATACGAATACTGCCTGTTAATTTGCCACCGGGACTAATCTTGAAACATTTACTCACTCGTTACCCCACAAACAGGGACTACTCATCATTCCCCACCTTCGTGACTTCAGGTAAGTTGTCACGTGCTGTTTTGGCGCGCAGGAATGCGCGCTGTAACTGTTCGCCATCAGATTTTTCCAGCAACGCCCTGTAGCTGGCCAGCTGCTGCTCCATCAACTTGAGCAAGGGAATCAGCTCATGCCGGTTGGCCAGGCAGATGTCACGCCACATAATGGGGTTACTGGCAACTATACGGGTAAAATCACTAAAGCCACCGGCTGTATTGGCGAATATTTCTTCGTGTCGATCCTGTTGGGAGAGGAAATCCACCAGTGAATAAGCCAGTAAATGAGGCAGATGGCTGGTCGCCCCCAGTATGGCATCATGGTCTTCCAGCGACATCCTGACCACCCTGGCGCCACAGACCTCCCACATCGCCTGCACCCGCTGAATGTCTGTCTCGGCATTTTCGGGCAGCGGCGTAAGAATCACCCGGTGATCAACAAACAAATCGGCATATGAAGCGGCGACACCGGAATTCTCTGTGCCAGCTATCGGATGCCCAGGCACGAAACAATCGATCTTATCACCCAGGGCCTCTCGGGCAGCCGTGGCCACACTGCCTTTGACGCTGCCTGCATCGGTGACCACGCAATGTGCAGGAATAACATCGGCAATTGCACTTAGTATTGGCCCTATAGTCGATACCGGGGTAGCCAGCACCACCAGATCAGCATCTTTCATCGCCTGCACCGGATCGCTTTCTGCTTTATCAATCACGCCCAGTTGCAAAGCCAGATCCAATGTCTCCTGACTGCGTGCCACACCGGTGATCTGGCTAACCGCATCGTGAGCTTTAAGCACACGCGCCAGAGAACCACCGATCAGGCCGACTCCAATGATAACGACGTGTCCAAGGTTGCATTCAGACATTCGCTTCTAATCCTCCTGTCTCCAACACCTTGTCCATCACTTCAATAAAGCGCTGGTTTTCATCTTCGGTACCGATTGTTACCCGTAGGAAATCAGGCATGCCATAATTTGCAATCGGCCTAACGATGACACCCTGCTGCATCATCGCCTCAAACAAATCCTGTGTGGGTCGTGAAAAATCAATGGCCAGGAAATTGCCTGCCGAGGGGATATAATTCAGCCCCCTCGCTGTGCAGGCATCCATTAGATATGCCATCCCTGTCTGATTCGTTTCTCTACTTAGCCTGAGATGTGAATCGTCATCAAGCGCTCCCACGGCGGCGGCCTGTGCCAGAGAATTTACATTAAAGGGTTGGCGCACACGATTAAGGTAATCAGCAATCTCGGGAGATGACACACCATAGCCGACACGTAGCCCCGCCAGACCAAATATTTTGGAAAAGGTACGGGTCACCAGAAGGTTTGAGTAATCTGCCAACCACTGTGTACAGTCCGGGTAATCAGGATAAACTCTAGCGGTAACATATTCTGCATAGGCCTCATCAATCACAACAATCACGTGATCAGGGACTTCAGCAAGAAATGACTTCAACTCTGCTGCCGCCAGCCAGGTGCCGGTGGGATTGTTGGGATTAGCAATAAAAATCACTTTACTTCGATCCGTCACAACCCGCCGCATAGCGTCAAGGTCACAACCCCAATTAAGTGCCGGGGTCTCAACCGGCTTACCGCCTACAGCCCGTGTTGCCAGAGGATAAACAGCAAAGGCATGTCGACTGAAAATTACCTCATCACCGGGGTTCACAAATGCCCGGCAAACAAATTCAAGGATATCATTGGAACCATTGCCCAAGGTGATGCAGGCGACATCAAGATCATGACGGGCAGCAATCTTCTCTTTTAATACGGTACCATTGCCATCAGGGTAGCGCGCCAGATTATGGACTGTCTGCATGGCCTTAATACCTTGTGGCGAAGGCCCCAGAGGATTCTCATTGGATGCCAGCTTGATTGGTTTGGCTATGCCAAACTCAGCAGCCACCGCTTCAGCCGGTCTACCGGGCTGATAGGGGGTAATTTTCCGGACACCCGGGGTGGCCAGAGCAGAGATATTCACGTTCACAGGTCGAGTACAGATTTCGGGTAGGAACCCAATAGCTTAAGCATCACTGCCTGCTGGCCAATTTCTTCCAGCACTTCTGTAATCGCTGGCTCAGAAACGTGTCCGTCCAGATCAAGGAAAAAGACATATTCCCATAAGCCACTATGTGAAGGCCGCGACTCAATTTTACTCATACTGACCCTGTGGCGTGCCAACGGTGCCAGTAATTTATACAGGGCGCCCGCCTCATTCTGGCTAGAAACCATGATACTGGTTTTGTCTTGACCGGTCGCACTGGTATCGATCTTCCCTATCACCAGAAAACGTGTGGTGTTATTCGGGTCATCCTCAATATTGGAAACGAGTGATGCCAACTCATAGAGCTCACCGGCCTGCTCTCCGGCAATCGCCGCCGCTTTAGAATCTTCGGCCGCACGCCTTGCTGCCTCGGCATTGCTGCTCACATTTATCTGTTCCACATGCGGCAGATTTGCTGCCAGCCATCTTCTACACTGTGCCAGTGACTGCTGGTGTGAATAGACACGGCTGATACTATGTAAGGAATCTGATTTCGTCAGTAGGTGATGATGAATACGCAGAGAAACCTCACCACAAACTTTAAGTGTGGATTCAATGAAATTATCCAGCGTATTACTGATCACCCCTTCAGTCGAGTTTTCTATCGGCACGACACCAAAGTTTGCACTCCCCGCTTCCACTTCGCGGAACACATCATCTATGGAGGATAATGGCTTAATATTAATTGCATAACCAAAGTGCTTCAGTGCCGCAGCATGTGAGTAGGTTCCCTTTGGGCCAAGAAAACCCACCGTCAGCGGGGCTTCAGCAGAAAGACAGGCCGACATCAGAGCACGAAACAAATGTGCGACATCATTGTCGTTTAACGGACCTTTATTTTTTTCAATGACATGACGCAATACGGCTGCCTCGCGTTCAGGCCGGTAGAAACTTCCTGTTTCACCCTGTGTGCGTTTTGCTTCAGCCACATCAACAGCAATCCCTGCCCGCTCATTAATCAGGCTGAGAATTTTCTCATCCAGCGCATCGATACGCGCACGCAGCTGTTTCAAATCATTAGCAGATGTACTCATAAACCGAGCATACCAGAGGTTCCTTAAACCACACGTACCTTTTTTACACCTTCTATATTACTGACGGCCTTCATTGCATCATCAGGAATGACATTATCTGTATCGACCAGGGTATAGGCTATGTCATCATGGCTCTGGTTAATCATATCGCGAATATTGATCTCATTATCCGCCAGTGCAGTAGAAATCTGACCCAACATATTCGGTATATTTGCATGCGTCACGACCAGGCGGTTAACGGCTTCTTTTACCATTTTCACGTCAGGAAAATTGACAGAATTTGTAATATTGCCATTCTCAATGAAGTCCCGCAGCTGATTTGCCACCATGATGGCACAGTTGTCCTCTGCTTCTGTGGTTGATGCACCAAGATGAGGCAATGCAATGACCTTGTCACAGCCAGCCAGTTCAGGGCTTGGGAAATCACAGACATAGGACTGAATGCGGCCTGTTTCAATCGCACGGCATACTGCCCCGTCATCTACAATACCATCACGAGCAAAATTAAGTATTACCGAACCAGGCCTCATCATCGCCAGGCGCTCATCGTTGATCATATTTCGCGTGGCCTCAATCAACGGAACATGGAATGTGACAACATCTACCTTACTAAGCAATACTTCGAGGCTATTGGCTCGTTCCACCTCTGATGACAGCTTCCAGGCACCCTCCACCGTCAGGCTGGGGTCATAGCCAACAACATTCATTCCTAAAGTCAGGCAGACGTTGGCTACGGAGCGGCCAATTGCGCCCAGACCAATCACACCAATTGTGCGACCCGGTAACTCATAACCGGCAAATCTTTTTTTTCCTTCTTCAACCGCCTTTGACATGCCTGCTGCATCACGGCTATCCAGACCACGAACATAATCCCAGGCAGGCGTAATATTTCTAAAGGCCAGCAACAGGCCGGCAAGCACCAGTTCTTTAACGGCATTGGCATTGGCACCCGGCGCATTGAAAACAGGAATTCCCATTTCAGTCAATTTACCAACGGGTATATTGTTCACACCCGCTCCGGCACGTCCAACTGCCAGCAGCGATTTCGGTATTGCCATATCATGCATCTTGAAAGAACGCAGAATGATGGCCTCAGGATTTTCAACATCCGGACCAAAGTCATACAGAGTCTTCGGCAGTTTTTCCAGACCGGCCGGAGAGATGTTATTTAATGTCTGTATCTTGTGCATGTTATTCTCTGAATATTATTAAGATTAAAAACTATTTACCACAGAGGGCATAGAGGGTTTATAAATTTGGCTGTTATTATTTTCTAGATGTGGTGAAAGGTCTTTTCGCATTTAGCCGTTCTTTGTCTGAAAATCCTGCATGTAGCTAATCAGCGCCTGCACACCTTCTTCTGGCATGGCATTGTAGATGCTGGCACGCATACCGCCGACGGAACGATGGCCCTTTAACTGCACCAGCCCAACCTCAGCAGCACCGGCAAGGAATGCCGCATCAAGTTCTTTGTCCGCCATGACAAAAGGCACATTCATCCAGGAGCGGTAAATCTTCTCGATAGGATTGGTGTAAAAACCACCGGAATTGTCGATACACGCATACAGGGCAGACGCTTTTCGCTCGTTGATTTCAGCCATAGCCGACAAGCCACCGTTTGTCAGTAGCCAGTCGAAGACCATACCGGCGATGTACCATGCATAGGTAGGCGGGGTATTGCACATGGACTCAGCTTTATCATGTACGGCATAATCCATCATTGCAGGTGTATTAGGGCCAGCTTTACCCACCAGATCCTCACGGACGATAACAATAGTCAGTCCAGCCGGACCGATATTCTTCTGTGCTCCGGCGTAGATGATTCCATATTTCTCCACATCAATCGGACGCGACAGGATGGTTGATGACATATCCGCCACCAGTGGTACGTCACCCGTTTCGGGTTCGGTATCAAATTCCAGACCACCTATGGTTTCATTCGGAGTGAAATGTACGTAAGCGGCATCCTCATTGAGTTCCCAGTGCGCGCGATCAGGAATGGTCGAATAGGACTGCTCCATACCGCTGGCAACAATATTCACATGTCCATAGCGCGCAGCCTCTTTAATTGCCTTGGCGGACCAGGCGCCGGTATCAAAATAATCGGCCTTACGCACCTTGCCCATCAGATTGAGCGGCACCATGGCAAACTGGCTGGATGCCCCACCTTGCAGAAATAACACCTTATAGTGTTCCGGAATATTCAATACTTCACGCAGGTCGGCTTCAGCTTTTTCTGCGATAGACATGAAGTCCTTGCCGCGATGGCTCATTTCCATCACTGACATGCCCACACCGTGCCAGTCTGTCATTTCCTGTTGCGCCTGCTCCAGTACTGCCAGGGGTAAAGTTGCTGGTCCGGGACTAAAATTAAAGGTTCTGCTCATGTTGATGTTCTCTTAAATTCAATTCTATAAATGGTGGAGCCTGTTGCAGCATCATTGTAAGAAACGTAGTGATGATGCAATCTCCAGGGCTATAATCAAATAAAAAATTGCGGTGTTACGCTTGCAATGACAAATTATTCGTCTACTTGCTTGCCTTCATAATCTTCACTTTCTTCTGTTTTCTCATCTTCCGACTCACACACCCTGGCAAGGCTAACGAGATCCTCTTTTTTACCCAGACCAATCAAGCGAACACCCTGGGTGTTTCGACTCATGACGGATATCTCACTGATACGCGTACGAATCAATGTACCGCCACTGGTAATCAGCATTACTTCGTCATTCTCCTCAACCAGTTCAGCTGCAACCACATCACCATTTCTGCCTGATGTCTGGATAGAGATCACACCCTTGGTCGCACGCCCTTTGCGTGGATAGTTTTCCAGCAGCGTCCGTTTACCATAGCCCCGAATGGTCGCGGTCAGTATTGATTTAGTGGCATCTTCCACAGTGTCAACAATAATCAGCGAAATAACAGTATCACCCTCTGCCATTTTAATGCCACGCACGCCGCGAGCAGTTCGGCCCATAGCACGGACAGTCGTTTCATCAAACCTGACAGCCTTTCCCGAGTTTGAAAACAACAGGATATTCTTGTTTCCATCGGTAATGCCAGCACCGACCAGACGCCTGTCACCTTCCAGCTCTACGGCACGTATACCACTGTTTCGGGGGCGTGAAAAATCAACCAGTGGTGTCTTTTTGACCAGCCCGTCTGCCATTGCCATGAAGACATATTTGTCTTCTTCATATTCGCGAATAGGCAATACAGCAGTGATCTGCTCACCCTCTTCCAATGGCAGTAGATTATTTAATGGTCGTCCACGTGCCATACGCCCGGCCTGCGGCAACATGAATACCTTTTTCCAGTACACCTTGCCTACAGTAGAGAAGCACAGAATTGTATCGTGTGTATTGGCAACGAACATAGTCTCGACAAAATCCTCTTCCTTCACTTTTGTTGCACTCTTACCACGACCACCACGTCGCTGAGCACTGTAATCTTCCAGTGGCTGTGCCTTGGCATAGCCGCTATGAGAAATTGTCACCACCATCTCCTCTTCGGCAATCAGATCCTCATCGGTAAGATCTTCATAGCTCTGAACGATTTCAGTACGGCGCTCATCGGCGTATTTATCACGGATCTCTATCAGCTCTTCGGTAATGATCTCCATCAGGCGTTCAAAATTATTGAGGATTTCCAGTAGCTTGGTAATACGGTTCAGTACCTGTTCGTATTCCGAGATGATCTTTTCCTGTTCCAGTCCGGTCAGACGATGCAGACGCAGATCAAGAATGGCCTGGGCCTGCTTCTCTGACAATCGATATTTCCCATCCAGCATGCCCACATTTTCCGGCAGGCCATCAGGGCGTGACATTTTAGAACAGGCACGCTCCAGCATTTCGGAGACCATGCCTGCCTCCCAGTCTTTCGCCTGCAGTTGTGCTTTCGCCTCGGCCGGATTTGCTGCCGACTTGATCAGAGCAATTATCGGGTCAATATTATTGAGTGCTATCGCCAGCCCTTCGAGAAGGTGGGCACGATCTTTTGCCTTACGCAGATTGTAAATAGTACGACGGGTAACCACCTCACGACGGTGCAGAATAAATTCCTGCAACATTTCAGGCAGCGAAAACAGGCGTGGCTGGTTATTCACCAATGCCACCATATTGATGCCGATCACCAGTTGCATACTGGTCATCTGGTAAAGGTTGTTCAGGACAACTTCAGGCACTTCGCCACGCTTCAATTCGATAACGGCACGCATACCGTCTTTATCAGATTCATCACGCAAATCGGAAATACTGGTGATCTTCTTGTCACGCACCAGAAGGGCTATTTTTTCCAGCAATTTCGCCTTGTTTACTGTGTAGGGTAATTCGGTGATGATCAGCGCGTTACGATCACTGTGTTTACCAAAAGGCTCGATATCCACTTTAGCGCGAACGTGTATACGGCCACGTCCGGTCTTATAGGCCTGCAGTATGCCGGTAGCGCCATTGATGATACCCCCGGTTGGGAAATCCGGACCGGAGATATGCTCCATCAGCCCTTTGAGGCCAATATCTTCATCTTCTATTATCGCCAGACAAGCATTAATCACTTCAGCTAGATTGTGCGGAGGAATGGTGGTTGCCATGCCGACGGCAATGCCGGCAGAACCGTTGACCAGTAGGTTGGGTACCCGGGTCGGCATCACCAGTGGCTGAGTTTCAGTCTCATCGTAGTTGGGGCCGAAATCTACTGTTTCACGATCGAGATCGGCCAGCAATTCATGTGCGATCTTTGATAGTCGGATTTCGGTATAGCGCATGGCCGCCGGTGAATCGCCATCTACCGAACCAAAGTTACCCTGGCCATCCACCAACATGTGGCGCATGGAAAAAGGCTGTGCCATACGAACGATGGTGTCATAGACAGCCGTATCGCCATGTGGATGGTACTTACCAATCACATCACCGACCACGCGCGCAGATTTCTTGTAGGGCTTGTTCCAGTCGTTACTGAGTTCGTGCATGGCATAAAGCACACGGCGATGTACAGGCTTTAACCCGTCCCGCACATCAGGCAGTGCACGCCCGACAATGACACTCATGGCGTAGTCCAGATAGGACTGGCGCATCTCCTGATCGAGGTTGCTGAGAAGTGTTTCCTTAGCGAATGATTCCATGCATTTCCCGCAGTGTTATAAGCCGTTTGAGTGACAGTATCAGGTATTCATGACGCCTTAAAAACCCCGTGGGACACAGCGCCCCGGAGTTCTTGTTTGAATACCCATAAAAAGGGAAGATTCTACCATGAGAGGCAGGAAATATGCACACCTTCAGACAGGCAAAATGTAATGGGACGACAGGGTTTTTACGGGTCATTGCATTAAAAAGAGATCCACCAACTGCCTGGGTAAAAATTCGTACATCTTTGAACCACCGACGTGAATGATTTTGTGTGCGTTACACTGATTGTGGCCCCCAAAGAATGTTTGACTTGAGAAAAAAGAAAATATGACGCCGGAGATTAAGAGAGGTAAAATGGCGGGTTTACCTTTTCGATTACAGATATTTCTGAAAACAGGAGACATACCATGAGACTTATTCTTTTAGGTGCACCGGGTGCCGGCAAGGGCACTGTTGCCAAACTTTTAACCCAGCTCGACGGTTCCGTACAAATTTCTACTGGCGACATACTGCGCAGCGCCGTTCGTGAGGGCAGCGATCTCGGAAAGAAAGCCCAGGGCTATATGACCCGCGGTGAACTGGTACCTGACGCACTGATCATGGGCATCATGGGTGAGCGCCTGATGGAAAATGACTGTAAAAGTGGTTTCCTGCTTGATGGTTTCCCGCGCACCATCCCACAGGCCGAGGAACTGAAAATTCTGCTTGAAAAGCTGCACATCACACTCGATTTTGTTGTTAACCTGAATGTGCCCAAAAATATCATCCTTGATCGCCTGACAACTCGCAGAACTTGTTCCAACCCTGAATGCCAGGCCATCTACAACATCAAGAGCATGCCCAGTAAAGTTGAAGGCATCTGCGACAAATGCGGTAGCCCAACTATTCAGCGTGATGATGAAACAGAAGAAGCCATCACCAAACGCCTCGATACCTTCAACGAGCAGACCGCTCCACTGGTAGATTTCTACAACAATGAAGGCCTGTTACTGGACATCAATGCAACATCCAGTGATGCAGTGGTTAGTGCCATCAGGGAAAGGCTGGGTTCTTAACAACCAGATGGACTGATAAGTTTGCGCATGACTTGCCCTGTCATTTTCACATCATTGTTTGTTGTAATAATTCGTATCAAACAGCATCTGTTGGCCCCTGTAGATTCACTCGCATCTTCTTTGCATTCGGCCGCCTGACAACCCCTCTCTCTGTCACTATCGCATCAATCAGTGCAGCTGGAGTAATGTCAAATACCGGGTTCCAGGCGGTGGCTCCCACTGCGGCAACCTGCTGTTTATCCAGCGACAGAATCTCATTTTGGCCACGACACTCTATCGGGATATCCTGACCCGATTGCATACTGGCATCACAGGTGGAAACCGGTGCAACCACCATGAACTTAACACCATAGTGGCGCGCAATAATAGCCAGGTTAGATGTGCCAATCTTGTTGCAGACATCTCCATTGGCTGCGATACGATCTGACCCTACGATGACCCACCCAATCCTGCCACTGGCCATCAGGGCCGAGGCAGCGCCTTCGACAATCAGATCTGTAGGGATACCATCTTCAATCAGCTCCCATGCGGTCAACCTGGCCCCCTGCAGCCAGGGGCGCGTCTCATCGGCGTAGACGGCATCGATACGTTTCTGCTGCCAGGCACTACGAATAACGCCAAGTGCCGTGCCATAACCTCCAGTGGCCAGGCTCCCAG
>JAADJE010000115.1 GCA_013150915.1 Gammaproteobacteria bacterium | reverse complement strand
AGATTGAATCAGCCGTCCCTGAATACCAGGAAGCTTCAATGCGTTGCTGAGCTGGCAATAGTTCAACGAATTCACCGAATTCACCTCGAAGATGCCACCAGCCCCTTTGGATATGTAAAATCAGCGAATGTGCTTTGTACTGAGTGAGTACACCTATTCTACGTATGCCAGAGTTTATGCAGTTTGATAAAGGAAAATCGATGATGCGAAATTTTCCTCCAAAAGGGACCGCCGGTTTGGCCCGCCACATAGTCAGATGTTTTAAGCGTTCACCGTGTCCACCCGCCATAATGAGCGCGAGGGTATTTCTGGTCAGGGTACTGACAAAACGGGGTGATTTTTCTATATTCATTCGTTCAACTCTCAACGTTTTCGAGTGTCAGTTTGCGAGTAGACCTCTACGCAGAATACTGATTGTATGCAAAGATTGTTACAGTTTCTTCAACGCAAGAAACATGCCATGAAGAGATCCCAGGGTTTGGTGTGCGTGCTTCAATGCTGTCATGGGCTGTCTTCGTTACGTTGCCCCTGATTGTGCAATAAATTGATGTGAAAGTAAGTGTATATTTTATATGAGGCTGTCTGAGTATTCAGCGATACAAGAATAAAAAAGTAAAATGGGAGAGTAATAAAAATGACATTAGCAATGATTAAGGCCCCGCTGATTATATGTCATAATTAACCAGAGGGTCATCAAAGTGTAAAAAAGCAGGTTTTTAAACAGAAATTGCTCGTTGTGCATATTACAATGGAGACAAAATAAAATTCAGTCAATGAACAGCTTAAGCTCTTCAACAGGTAGTTTATGTCGCTAACAAAAACTCTATTTTCATCTAAAATCAGTAAGTTGCTTGATACGATGCAGGTCGATCTCGAAAAGATCGCACAGGCCAGTCATCATGATCCATTTTCTGTGTTGGGAAATCAGGCCAGTCATCACGGTGATTTTATCCTGTTTTACTCACCTGATACCCGGCAGTTGAGTATCACGGAAAAAAATATCCCAGCACTGCGTTATGGCGATAGTGACTTTTTTGTCTGTTCAGAGGGGCTGGATCAAATTGGCGAACATAATTTAGTTAACCGAATTGATACCCGGAATAATATCAGTTCTTTTCATGACCCATACAGCTTTAAGCCACAAATCGAAGATTATGACCTGTATCTATTTGCAGAAGGGAAAAACTTATATATCTACAGGATACTGGGCGCACACCCCAGAACCATTGATGGTATTGCTGGTGTGTTATTTGCGACCTGGGCACCCAATGCGGCGCGTGTGAGTGTTATAGGCGATTTTAATGAATGGGATGGTCGGCGACATCCTATGCGCACACACGACAGTAGCGGAGTTTGGGAGCTGTTTATTCCCGATATTGAAGGTGAGTGTCTCTACAAGTTTGAAATTAGTAACCGCGACTCCGGGGAAATCCTGTCTAAAACTGATCCGTATGCGCAACAACTTGAATTGCGTCCCCGCACGGCGTCGGTTGTCAAGGGCGCTTCATTGTTTCGGTGGAGTGATAATGTGTGGATTCAGGCGCGGCAGGGGAAGGACTGGTTACATGCTCCCCTGTCTATTTATGAATGCCACCTGGGTTCCTGGCAACGTGATGGAAACGGTGATTTTCTGAGTTACCACGAACTTGCTCATCGCCTTGTAGAATATCTCAGAGATACCGGTTTTACCCATATTGAATTATTGCCCATTACAGAACACCCACTCGATGCCTCCTGGGGATATCAGACAACGGGGTATTTCTCACCTACTCGTCGATTCGGGGGGGCTGACGATTTTCGGTATTTTGTAAATTACTGCCATGAGCATGGTATAGGCGTATTACTTGATTGGGTGCCTGCCCACTTTCCTCGTGATGAGCACGGTCTGGCCCGTTTTGATGGGAGTACTCTCTATGAACACGAAGATCCTCGCCGTGGGGAGCATCGCGACTGGGGGACATTAATATTTAACTACGGCCGAAATGAAGTTAAAAATTTTCTGATTGCCAGTGCTGTTTTCTGGTTGGAGGAATTTCATCTGGATGGCCTACGTGTCGATGCTGTTGCATCAATGCTGTATCTGGATTATTCCAGAGAGGAAGGAGACTGGATACCTAATTTACATGGTGGAAATGAAAATATTGAGGCGATCGGGTTCCTCCGGGAATTAAACACTGTTACGCATGCAAACTTTCCGGGGACGATGATGATGGCTGAAGAATCCACTGCATGGCCTCAGGTTACCCGCCCCGTCACCCTAGGAGGCCTTGGTTTTAGCATGAAGTGGAACATGGGATGGATGCACGACACGCTACACTATATGTCGAAAGATCCGGTACACCGCCATTATCACCACGATCGACTCACATTCGGGCTTTTATATCTGTTTAGTGAGAACTTTATCTTACCCTTTTCACACGATGAGGTTGTGCACGGTAAAAGTTCAATGCTGAATAAAATGCCTGGGGATGAATGGCAAAAATTTGCCAATCTACGCTTACTTTATACCTATATGTTTACCTACCCAGGGAAGAAACTGCTGTTTATGGGGTGTGAGTTCGGCCAGGGGGCAGAATGGAACCACGATACGGAGCTGGATTGGTATCTTCTGCAATACCCTCAGCACGCAGGATTAAAAAAACTGGTATCTGATCTGAACCGTTTATATGTTTTACAGCCTGCACTGCATAAATATGATTTTGATCCCCAGGGTTTCGAATGGATAGACTGTAATGATACCAACCAGTCCGTTCTTTCCTATCTACGCAGGACTGAGAACGAATCCATCATTGTTATGCTTAATTTTACACCGGTGATCCGGAAAAATTACCGTGTTGGAGTCCCCGAGCAGGGAAACTACGAGGTCATATTTAACTCTGACTCGAATTATTATGCGGGTGGCAATGCTGGGAGTTGCACCATCGTAGGGTCTGAGGAGATCCCCTGGATGAATCACCCTGTGTCCGTGAGATTGACGCTTCCACCCCTGGCCGGTCTGGTGCTAAAAATACAGGATGAATAAAGTTCTCTACATCAGTAGCGAAGCTTATCCACTGGTTAAAACCGGTGGACTGGGTGATGTTGCGGGTAGTTTACCTCCGGCTCTGTTGAAGAAATCACAGGATGTACGACTGTTATTACCTGCTTATCCGGACGCGCTCAGTAAAACTGGCAGGCACAGGGTCCGTGTCAGTACCTCCTGTTACAAATTGCCGGTGAAAATTATTGAAACAAGGCTGCCGGGTACGAAAGTCATCGTTTGGCTGGTTGATTGCCCGGCAGCCTATAACAGGCGGGGTGGGCCGTATACGGATGAACGCGGTTATGAATGGCATGACAACGCACTCCGATTTGCGATTTTCTGTCATCTCGCGGTCAGGCTATCGCTAGACAGGTACGGTTTGCAATGGCGGCCAGATGTCGTTCATTGCAATGACTGGCAAACCGGGCTGGTTCCTGCATTATTAAGCTTGTATCAGAACAGACCGGCGACGGTGTTTACCATACATAATCTTGCGTATCAGGGTATCTTTGACCAGAAAATTTTCGCAGCTTTAAAATTACCAGCGGAACTCTGGCATATAGACGGCCTGGAATATTATGGGCAGTTTTCATTTATTAAAGGCGGAATTGCCTATGCAGATAAAATAACAACGGTAAGCCCCAGTTATGCACGTGAAATTCTGCAACCCGAGTACGGTTATGGCCTGGATGGTTTACTGAGAAGCCGTGCTAAGGATCTCTCCGGCATACTCAATGGAATTGACGAAAAGCTCTGGAACCCAGGGACAGATCCGTATCTTGCAAAGAAATACAATCGACGTTCGCTGAATAACAAAATGCTGAATAAAACGTACTTACAGAAAGCATTGAAATTGCCTGTCGGCACCTCAATTCCGATGGCGGGTATGGTAAGTCGGCTTGTACAGCAGAAAGGCCTGGATATTGTCTTACAAAGTTTACCCGATTTATTGGCCCTGCCGATCCAGTTGGTTGTTCTGGGGACAGGTGATGCCAGGTATGAAAAAGAATTATCTGAATGGTCTCGGAAATACCCTGACCGTCTGAAAGTTATTATCGGATACGACGAGGTAATGGCTCATCGTCTTGAGGCGGCTTCTGATTTTTATCTGATGCCGTCTTATTTTGAACCCTGTGGTCTTAACCAGTTATATAGCCTGCGATATGGCACGCTACCCGTAGTCACCCATGTTGGGGGGTTGGCTGATACGGTGGTAAATACAGTTCAGCAGACTATTGACGATAATACGGCCAATGGTTTTGTGTTACATGAGCACTCCGCATCCGCCCTGATAAACGCCGTGCAACGAGCCCTGGCTTTGTATGGAAAACCTAAGTTATGGCGACAGCTTCAGCTCAATGCTATGGGTAGGGATTCTTCATGGCAGTCCAGTACCGAGCACTTTATCAAACTGTACCAGAACCTGGTAGGGCACATTGACGACCCGGGCTGACGAGAGAAGGTGCCGGGAGCTTTTAGCTGTGTAATTTTTTTGCTGACGCGAAACAGTCATTCCGCCAAATGCACCCGTCCTGATCACATTCACCATTGATGGCAGAAGCAAAACAACTGAAATTCCCTTCTGAAACCTGTATCGCCTGAATCAGCTTCACTTTATTGATTCCCGAGGTTTTAATCCCAAAATCTTTTGCAATGCTACGTATTTCCTGCATGTTCATAACGACTCTCCTTTAAAGGGCAGAATGATAAATAAAGGATTTATCCCTACCTGATAAAAAACAGACCAGACACCACACCCCCTGATTTCCAGTGTGTTCTACAGGTTTTGCTCTATCGTTTTCTCATATCTGGTGAGATTATAACCCACTTATATGTAGATATTGTTAAAGCCTGGTGTGGCATGATACCGCCAGGAGACGGTTAACCGGGATACGAGGAGAACGAATCTATCAGTAATTTATCATCCGGTAATTTATGTGGTGTGTTTCAAAGTCGGGACAACTGATCAGGAGAACTGAACTAAAAGGGAGCAGGGGGTCATAACATCGAACCCCCCTCCATATTTTTATTCTTTATCGTTTTATCGACAAATCGTCTTTTATCTGTACATCGTTTCCATTATTATTTGGATCTTAAGTTCTTAACCCATGCTATTGCAGGAATGTTGAGCGGCTATTGGACTGTAATTCTAAAAGTGACCGATTAAATTAAATGGAGGAAAAATGAAAATAATCGTCAATCTGGTTTTAGGCCTGGCTATCTTCTCAGCAAGCCAACAAGTGCTTGCTGTCAATACTGATGCCAACCCGATATTTACGAATCGAATCATCTTTGGAGCGGGTGCATTCTGGGCAAAATCAGATGCCATCATCGGAGCTGAGGATCTGAATAGTCCATTAAAAGCCGAAATTGACTTCGATAACCTGGGTCTGGACGACTCACAGGCGACGCCCATGGCTTATATGCTACTGCGGCTTGGTAATCGCTGGAGGATTGAATTGGACTATGCCAACATCAAACAGGAGGGTGGTGGCTTCCTCGATTCGGTGGATGTTGGCGGGATCAGCACCCCGGTGGGTGCTACCGTTAACAGTAAACTGGATACCCGCTTTATTTCGACCCGCCTGGGCTTTTCAGTGGTCAGGAACGAGACGTTTGAGCTGGGGCTCTCCGCCGGTGTGAACGCTGCTTCAATTGAAGCAGGTGTTTCAGGGAGTATCAGCGGGGTGGGCAGTGGGTCAGGTAAGGTCTCTGCCGATGTACCGTTACCAAGCCTTGGTCTCTACGGCACATTAGCATTAACGAAAAAACTGTCGATCGGTGGGCGGGCAGGCCTGTTTAGTATTGATCTTGGTGATGATTCTGGCGATTTGCAGGACTTTTTCGCTTCGGTTGATTACTTTTTCACGAAAAATATCGGCATTGGACTCGCCTATAAATACATCAATATTGACGTAAAGATTAAAGAAGATGAGTACAGGCAGACCTATAATATCAGGCAATCAGGTCCGGTCGCCTACGTGTCGATAGGCTTTGGTTCCTGATCAAGACATTATTTTGTACCAAAGAAGCAACAAATTTGGAAATACTGTCGCAAACGATACAAAATAATCACATTTAATGTTGTACTTACGCAATTATCTAGGTAGTATCGTCCCATCACAGGGTGGTTCGGTAAGATCACCGCTAAATAGTGATTTAATTTTTAATTATCATGTTTCTGAAGAGGAGAGAACAATGCAGAAAAAGTTACTCGTAATGGCTGTAGGCGCTACAATCGCTGCCGCACCATTTGTTGCTGCACAGGCGGATGTGAAACTACGCGGTATGCTCGAAGTAGATCTCGTTAGTGTTGATGGCGGAAAATTTAACAGTGAGGTTCAGCAGGGTGATGCAGGCGGCCGTAGCCGTGTCTTCATCGATGCCAGCAAGGATCTCGGCAACGGTCTGAAGGCCTTTGGTCGTTACGCCTGGAAAACGGATCCATCTAACGGTTCACAGATTTCAGCACGTGATCAGTTTGTTGGCCTGAAAGGCGGTTTTGGTGCGGTAAAATTTGGTCGTATGCCTACACCATACAAAATGAATGGTGGTGTTAAGTGGGATCCCTACACAGCGACTTTCCTGGAAGCACGTCGTTCAGGCGGTATGTCAGGTGATGCATTCGGTCACAATGGCTTTGTCAATGATATCATTCAGTACGGTTCGCCTAAATTTGCCGGCATTAAATTCCAGGTTGGTTTTATTGCCGATGAGAAGGCTACCGGTGATAAAAGTAAGCCTAAGCCAGCAATGAATGGTACATTCCTGTTCGGTGGTACCGGCGTCTGGGGACCTATATCAGCGATAGCTGCTTACCAAAACATCAAGCAGAGAGCTGTTGGTTCGGTTAAAGGTAAAGATGATGTCAAGCAGGCCAAGATTGGTATCCGTTATAAGGCCAATGGTCTGATTGCAGCACTTCAGCTTGAAGATGTAGACAGTGCGGGCAGTATTCGCATAAATGGCAATAAGATTACAAGCATTGGTGCTGCCAAGATTACTTGGGGTAATCTGGGTTACAAGTTCGGCAACACGCTGATAACGGGTAGCTACGGCAAGACTAATGCGGACAACAATGGTCAGGACGTAACGTATGGTATGCTCGGTGTTACCTACTTCTTCGCCAAGAAGGTTCGTGCTTATGCTGGTTATGCAGAAACCAAGACTGACACCAAGTACAAGATGATTGGTGCAGGTATGCGTTACGACTTCTAAGTCAACCCGCAATACATAA
>JAADJE010000059.1 GCA_013150915.1 Gammaproteobacteria bacterium | reverse complement strand
TTTCAGTTGGATGAGGAAAGCGCCAGGGACATTATTAATGAATTGAAAACTCATGTGGAGGATAATTGGCCAGAAGTCTGTGATGAAGCAGAAATGACTGCTATAGAGCGAGAGCAATTATGGCAGAGAGCCATCATGAATCCATACTGTATTCAAGGCTGGGAATAAGTTATTTTTTCTTGATAAGAAAAACCTGCTTATTGCATGTGATACATTGAACTCAACCTCATCAGAGCCAATATGGTCAAATCACTTGGCCAGTACCGCTGGAGCAGCTCTCGATATAATGCACAAGGAAAGGATGCTGTCTTGTCACTGAACACAATTTGTACATAAATCTGAGAAAGACAAAAGCTGCCCACCTTGTGGCTTGTGGCCTACAAAGATTTGTTCAGGACACATCTTGATTCTGACGACCTGAAATCGATACGTGCAGCCTGGCAAACGGGAACACCATTGGGAAATGGTTATTTCAGGGAGAAAATCGAGCGGAAGCTCAAAATAAATGGTGGTCAGAGTCAGTGAGGGAGGCTGGATGACTCCCTTAAAGGGCTCTGTCTCCCCTTTTAGCGCTTATGCTGAAGATTCCCCAAGAGAAAAAATAACAAAAGATGCTGCTGAGCAAATGAGTAAAAAAATCATTGGAATAAATGTCAGCTTTCAGTGAAAGAAGTCATTTAAAAAAGAGTATTCTTTACTAGGTAAGGGCACTGGCAGTTAAATAAACATCCTCGCCCCAAGGGGCGGGGTTATTTAGAGGAATTCGCTCGCTTCGCATTGCTCAGCATTTACTCGTAGCAAGCTGCGGGGAATTTAACCCGTAGAAATTAAAATAGCCCAAAATACAGATTTGGTAGATACATTTATAGAGATATGCGCTGATGGAATTTTCCGGTTTAATTGTTTTCTTTTTTGTCATCTGGGCAGTCATGAAAATCATGAATTCAATGAAAAGTAAGGGAAGCGATTACCCTTCGACGAATCATTCAGATGATAGCTCTGGTATCACTATCCGTTTTTCGACATCAGGTGATAATGATGATGACTGGGAAGATGAATGCGAGTCGGTTTCAGAAAATGACCATACAAAGCAATCGTCCGATACGTGGGTACCCTTTGAGAAGACCGCCAAGGTGAATGGTCGAGAGATTCCTGGTGGTTTATATGCAGGGAAGGAACTGTACTCAGTAAGAGGCTTGTACAACAGAAAAACTAAAGAGCCTGCACTGATAAATCCTAAATATAAAGTCAGAGATGCGCTTGCTCACGAGCACGGCAACTTGATGAATTACTGGCCCAGTTATAATGAATTAAAACCCGAGTGCCGAGGCGCCTATCTGGATTGGCAGGAAACTGGCAGAAAGAAGCCGGATGCCTATATCGGTTATGTGTTTCTTTATTATTACGGCCTTGAGCGTCGGGCTATATTTGAAAGTAAATTTATTTCCGAAGCAAAGCAGGATTTACAAAATATCCGAGATGAAGTGCAGCGACTACTCTCGATCTATGGTGGCAATCGATCTTTCAATAATTACGCTTCTGCTTTTTATGATACGTTGGGGCTGATGATACATGGTGCTACCTCAGATATATCCCCTGACATGGGCATCATGTCTTCCGGGGTGTCTGGTTCAATAAAAGCAGGAATCGGTATCAAGCTCTTACAGGGTGAGTCAATTACGGCAAGATGGGCGTTGCCGTGGGCCTGGCAAGATAATGAGATCGGTAAAAACACTGCGATTAAACGATGCCCCAAGGAGTTCATGCAACTATTTATCGATGAGTTTAATGCGAAATACCCCAAAGGCCTAGCGCTGAAACCTAATAAGACCAAGTTGAAAATGACTTACCATACAGCAAGCGGTGGTTTGAAAAGTTTGATAGAGCCTCTTACTTTTAACGGCGAAACAATACCTGATGTGACTGTTTTGAAGCGGCCTCGTAATATTCTTAACGAATTAACTATCTCCTGTGCAGAACAGCTTGATTCATACAGTCGTTTTCTCGGGCGAAATAACAATAGTAAGGATTCAATTGAGGCGCTAGCTTATCTGCCACCTTCTTTATTATCACGATATAAACATCCTGCGCTAAACAAAATCAAACAGATGGTAAAAGAAGCTTTGAATGACCAGGATTACGGATCGCTGAACGCTGAACAATTATTTGAGATTTGGCCAGTTAAATCCAAAGAAAAGATGGCCAAGAAGGAATTAGTGGGATTATCACAACTACTGGAAGGCATGGGTGTTGGTCTTGAGCCTGATGCACGATTCAATACGGTCACTGTCACACCAAAGACCAGAGCCATTGTATTTAAGATAGCGTCAACATCCCCTACAACACCATCTCCAGAATACATGGCTGCCTGTAATCTTTTACACCTTGCATCGATTGTCTCATTTGCTGACGGCACAGTGTCAAAAGAAGAAGAACTGCAACTTGAACAACAGCTCGAAAACCAGGTGGGCTTGTATCCAGAAGAGCGAGTACGTCTCAAAGGCCACATGAAATACTTGCTGGCTAATCCGCTAAAAGCTACCGGGTTAAATAAACGAGTAAAACACATCACAGATCAACAGAAGTCTGCCATTACGAGCTTCCTCATTGATGTTGCACTGGCCGATGGTCATGTGGATCCATCAGAGGTAAAAGTCCTTGAGAAAATATACAAGGCATTAGGTCTTGAGAATGATGACCTATACAGCCATATTCATTCGGCTTCCACAGGGTTGGCAGCGCAAATTAGGGTTAAACCACAGGTCGCTACGCCTGTTGCAGGTGAGCTGCCAGCGGAAAGACAGGCACTAGATCCCGAATTACTTAAAAAGAAACTGGAGGAAACCGAGGCGGTCTCCGGTATTCTTAGCTCTATACTCGGTGAAGAAGAACCAACACTACCTGTGCCTACAGTTGCTGACGACTCCGATGGTATTGCTGGCCTAGATGCGGCGCATAGCAAATTGTTGCTCACCTTGGGGACAAAAGATCAATGGCCTCGGTCAGACCTGGAAATGCTTATAGAAGAAACCGGCTTATTTTTTGATGGTGCACTGGATACCATTAATGAGGCCAGTTATGACTGTTGTGACACACCGGTAATTGAAGAGGACGAAGACGTTTATTATGTCGATGTCGATATTTTTAAGGAATTAACCCATGGCTAGCATTCGTAAAAAAGAACAATCCTCAATAATTCAGTCCTTACGGGCTGGCGTAGTACCGCGTATTGGGCAGCAACATATTCAAGTCGGCAGGGTTGGTGAGATAAACGCGCTATTGGGTGACATTGACAATATCGCTGATGGCGGGTCTTTTATCCGTTTTGTTATCGGTGAATATGGATCCGGTAAAACCTTCTTCCTGAATCTTGTCTACGCCCTAGCCAGGGAAAAGAAAATGGTCACGGCTCATGCTGACCTGAATCCAGATCGTCGATTGCATGCCACTGGCGGTCAGGCCCGTTCACTCTATTCGGAACTGATGCGTAATATTTCGACACGCACCAAACCGGAAGGTGGTGCCATGGCCAGTATTGCTGAACGGTTTATTACCGACAGTCTGAAACATGCTCAACAACATGGAGGCACGCCGGCCAATGCGATTCAGGATCGTTTGATCTCTTTAACCGAACTGGTAGGTGGATTTGATTTTGCGCAAGTCATTGAAGCTTATTGGCATGGGCACGACACAGGTAATGAACAATTAAAAGCTGATGCTGTGCGTTGGTTGCGTGCGGAGTTCAGCACCAAGACAGATGCTCGAAAAGCATTGGGTGTTCGAAACATCATTGATGATTCCAATATGTACGATTACCTCAAGCTTATGAGCAAGTTTGTCAGGCTTTCTGGATTCAGTGGTTTCATGGTGGGTTTTGATGAGCTGGTTAACCTTTATAAATTGTCCAACACGCAAGCCCGTAAATCCAACTATGAACAGATTCTGCGTATCGTTAACGATACCTTGCAAGGTTCGGCCACCGGTCTGGGTGTGCTCATGGGTGGTACACCTGAATTTCTCATCGATCCTCGTCGTGGTCTGTATTCTTATGAAGCGCTTCAATCACGCCTGGCTGAAAACACATTTGCGAAGGACGGATTGACAGACATGAGTGGCCCTGTGATTAGACTGGCCAATCTGACGCAAGAAGATTTGTATATTCTGCTCACCAAAATACGGCATGTGATGGCGCTGGGCGATCCTGAAAATCATTTAATACCCGATGAGGCTTTACACGCGTTTCTTGAGCATTGCCATAAACGTATCGGCAGCGCGTACTTCACGACTCCACGAAATACCATCAAAGCCTTCGTGCATTTGCTTTCGGTGTTGGAACAAAATCCGAATCAAGATTGGCAAGGACTACTGGGGAATGTTGAATTAGCCACAGAAAGTAATCCTGATCTCAAACCACTGGATGAATTTGATGACGACGATTCATTGCAAACCTTTACCCTGTAACCAATGACAGACCCCTATCAGTTGCTCGCCCAGCCGGTTCAACGCTGGGTGCACAAACAGGGCTGGGAGTCCCTTCGTCCTATTCAGAATGCTGCTATTGAGCCCATTCTGAATACCGATGATGATGTCATTTTGTCTGCCTCTACTGCCAGTGGTAAAACTGAAGCCGCTTTCCTGCCCATCCTGTCCCGGTTAATCAGTAACACTGAGGAACAAGAGTCCGGGTGCCAGGTATTGTATGTTGCCCCTTTGAAAGCTTTGATTAATGATCAGCTTAATCGGATTGAGCTGATGACCGATGGAATGAATATTCCGGTCACCCCCTGGCACGGGGATATTTCTGCAACGCGTAAAAAAAAATTTCGTGATAAACCTGATGGCATTTTGCTTATCACGCCAGAGTCCATCGAATCTTTGATGGTTAATCATGGCCCCCATATTTCACGCATATTTCACGCATTAAGCCATGTCGTTATAGATGAGCTGCATTCCTACATTGGTGATGAACGGGGTATCCAATTACAAAGTCTGCTGCATCGAATTGATATTGCCCTACGACGGCGTGTTCCACGTGTTGGGTTAAGCGCAACTCTAGGCGACATGGATATCGCCGCTTCTTTTATGAGACCGGAGAAGAAACGCAAGGTGGTGCTAATTAATAGTAGCGATGATGCCGAAGAGTTGCGCATTCAGGTGAGAGGTTACGAGTCTGTCGCGCCTTCGTTAGAAAAATTGGCATTACCTGAGGAAGATGAAGAGGTAAATGAACCGGTCGAGAATGATGTATTTCAGATTGCTCAGCACCTATATAAGACATTGCGTGGCAGTCATAACCTGATCTTTGCCAATAGTCGTCGCAACGTGGAGCACTATGCCGATATTTTGCGGCAGATGTGTGAAGAACACAGGGTTCCGATTGAATTTCTGCCACATCATGGCAGCTTGTCAAAAGAAATTCGTGAGTTTGCTGAAGAGCAGATTAAGAAATCCAGCACCCCCAAAAATATCATTTGTACGTCAACGCTGGAGATGGGCATCGATATTGGTGATGTTGGCAGTATTGCCCAGATTGAATCACCTTTTGAAGTATCGGCCATGCGCCAACGTCTAGGACGATCAGGTCGTCGCGGTGACCCACCCACCATGCGCACATACATTCGGGAAGAAGAACTTGTGCCCATGAGCTCGGTACAGGCGAGACTGCGCGAACACACTTTTCAAGCTAGCGCTATGACGCAGCTTCTTCTGAATAAATGGTGTGAGCCTCCCCTAGTGAAAGGGCTGCACCTGTCCACTATGATACAACAGATCCTGTCGATCATTGCTCAGCATGGCGGCGCCACCGCAGACCAACTCTGGAAAGTGCTCACCGTTGACGGTCCATTCTCACACGTCGAGCAGCCCGTGTTTGTTGACCTACTAAAACAGATGGGTGAGAAACAATTATTAATGCAGATGACAGATGGTGCATTACATCACGGCAAAGTTGGGGAGCAAATCGCCAATCATTATTCCTTTTATGCTGCTTTCAATACCCCGGAAGAATTCACCCTGCTGGTAGGTGGTAAACGTATTGGGCGATTACCTTTTGATAGACCGCTGGCCGTACATTCGTACCTGATTTTCGCGGGAAAAAGATGGTTGGTTATTAATGTGGACCCGGATAAAAAGATCATTGATCTCAAACCTGCCAAAGGTGGTAATCCTCCAATTTTTACAGGCGGTGGCGGATTACTGCACGGCGAAATTCGGCATGAAATGTATCGACTTTATTGTGATTCCACGGAACCGACTTTTTTAAACAAACAATCTAGGGAGTTTATAAAGGAAGGGCGTGACTTTTTTGCGCGGAATAAGCTGAAAGACCAATGGTTTCTGCAGGATGGAAAGGATGTGCATCTATTTTTCTGGGAAGGCGATGTTATTCAAGACACTGTGGTGGCCTTGCTTGCATACCATGGTGTACGCGCAGAGAACGGAGGCATTGTGGTCACCGCTATTGAAACAAATAAAGACCGAGTCATCAATGCTCTGGAAGAGCTAGTTGACTACCCTCCCAAGTCTGAAGAGGAATTATCTCGGGAAATAAAGAACAAATGGATAGGTAAGTTTGATAACTTTTTGTCCGATGACCTCTTGAATAAAAGCTATGGAAGTCATCGGTTTGATATTGAGGATACGCTGACATCATTAAAGAAAAAATTTAGTTAATTTTCTGATTAAGAGTGGATTTATCCATACTCTGAATTAAGCATTGAATGGCTAATTTACCTAAAAAGCAATTAAATAAGAGGGGTAAAGGGGCGGTGTGCGGCTGGGCCAGGTCGATTATTCCAGCGGGTGGGAATCTCGTCCCGGCAAGGCAGATCAGCCACCGGATAGCAATCGTCGGGCAGGCGGGAGTAATCCCAAATGTTAAGCACGACATTGAGCAAGGCAACAGGCCGTAAGCGTAAGTGATTTAGTAAAGGGGTCAGAGTGGTCAGCATTAGCGCTAATGCGACAAATTGCTGTGTCATACAATACTGTCTGGAGTATGAAGCAAAAAATCATGCAAGTAATGAAAGAACGTGATGATAGCCACCCACTTTCAGGGACTATTCAACTGGATGATGTCTACTGGGGTGGAGAGCAGCATGGCGGCTCAAGAGGCAGGGATTCAGAGAATAAAACACCGTATGTTACTGCGGTTTCAATCAATGAGGAGGGTCATCCCATTGCAATGAGTATGACCGTGATCAAAGGTTTCAGACTTACTGAAATATCCCAGTGGGCACGACAGCATTTACAGCCAGGCAGTCACGTTATTTCTAATGGTTTAGCTTGTTTTGCTGCTGTAAAAGATGCGGGTTGTGTACATAAGAGCATTATCACTGGAGGTGGGTATCAAAGTGTCACAAAAGAAGAGTTCACTTGGGTAAATACAATGATAGGCAATGTTAAAGATGCTGTGACAGGGACTTATCATGCCATTGGGGAAAAACATTTACCCCGTTATTTTGCTAAGTTTTGCTATCGGTTTAATCGCCGGTTTCACCTTGGAGATATGCTGCCATGGTTTGTATATATTGCGTTGCGAACCCCACCAATGCCGAATAGACTGCTAAAAATGGCTGAGAGTTGTGGGTAATCAGGAAAGGATATGGAAATAAACGGGAGACGTTGCGGAGTGTACTCATAAAAAAGGAAGCAAACAAGGCGACAAAAATGGCTGAGAGCAAAAGTCGTCCGCCGTGGTTTGATTTGCCCACGCATAATCTAAGGCAGCAACTAAAAAATAGGCGGCATGGTGTTGTCGTTGGTGCAGGCATTGCAGGGATTACTACAGCCTGTGCGCTGGCTAAACGTGGATGGACT
>JAADJE010000003.1 GCA_013150915.1 Gammaproteobacteria bacterium | reverse complement strand
CGCGTCCAGCTTGCATCCTTTCTGATGCCTTTGATATAGAAAAGGTAGAGTGCTACAGGAATAAAAACAATGGATAAAAACCACAGCGCGGGATGGCTAATCCAGTTAATTAAGGCCGCCCCCCCATGATAGATTGAACGGCTTGCAGAAAACCAGAATTGTTGACTATTTTCAGATGCTAATTGCATACGTATCGCATTTCCAGGTGCAAGAACCAGCAGTGCTGAAGAGCTTACGGTCACGGCTAGCACAACAGACCATTGGATACGATTTTGTTTCAGGATAAAGAATTTATACAGGAATATCAGGCCAACCAGGGTTGACAATGAAATCATGAAAATTTCAGTTGAACCAATTGCTGCAAAAATAAAAAGTACAGAGGTAAGAGTAGGTAAAAATGGATTATTCACTTTTCGATAAAGCTTGAGCAGTGATGCAACGGAAAGGAGAAAAAAGATACTGCCTACCTGGTATTGAAATGCACCATCGGCCCAGTACAGAGCCGCAGATACTTTGGGTAAGGTGATGATGTAAAATACACCAAATGCAAGGCTACAAAATAGTGTCTGCCAGAACGAAGCTTTTTCCTCGAATACAGTTCTGACAAGGTAATAGAGAGCAATAAATAATAATGTAAGGAAAAGTAACAGAGGGTATTTGTAGTTTACAATCATGTCACCGCTTTGATGGAACAAAACAGTAACGAAAATGGCAAAGTAGCGCCCTTTCCAGCCCAGGTATTCGCCAACTACGTGATTCCAAAAACCACCTGTTCTATAAGCGCTTGCATAAGAAAAATCATCGGCACTGGGATGTGCATAAAATGTAAGAAGAAAAAATGGTATGATCGCTGCAATCAATAGTACAAATAATACCCGGTACAGCGTATTCTGTAGAGCATAAAGCGTGTTATTCCAGGGAAGAAAATTACGTAAAGTATCCATAATTAAATAATTATAAGAGTATCTGGAGGTGTTAGTGCTACTGTCTGTAATAGTACCAGTCTTTAACGAAGAAGAAGTTATTAAATCTTTTCTTCAAAGAATCACATCTGTGCTGGATACCCTGTCTTTCGATTCTGAGATACTTTTCGTCAATGATGGCAGCACTGATTCCACGCTCGATATTCTGAACCAGCTAAAGGAGCATGATCCCAGAATTTCTATTGTTGATCTAAGTAGAAATTTTGGTAAAGAAATTGCCATGACGGCCGGCCTTGATTACTGTAAAGGTGATGCCGTAGTGATTATTGATGCTGATCTACAGGATCCCCCTGAACTCATTCCTGAATTAGTCCAGAAGTGGCAAGCCGGTTATGATGTGGTTTATGCGAAACGAATCTCACGAAAAGGGGAGTCAGCGCTAAAAAAACTCACATCTAAAGCTTTTTATCGTGTAATAAAACGTGTTAGTCACGTACCTATTCCAGAAGATACCGGTGACTTCCGGTTGATGAGCCGTAGAGCGGTCAATGCCCTTAATAGCTTGCGCGAAAGAAACCGATACATGAAAGGCCTGTTCGCCTGGATCGGCTATTCGCAGACCGCCGTTTTGTACCATCGGGATCCCCGCTATGCAGGTGAATCAAAATGGAGTTATCTTTCATTGTGGGATTTAGCCATAGAAGGAATTACCTCATTTACTGTCGCACCGTTGAAACTATCAACCTACTTAGGATTGTTAACTGCCACAGGCGCATTCATCTACGGTCTCTGGATTATCATCAAAACCCTTATTTACAGTGACCCTGTTGCAGGCTATCCGACCATGATGGTCGTCATCCTGTTCCTTGGCGGTGTTCAGTTGCTCGCACTAGGCATCATCGGGGAATATCTGGGCCGCATATTTTCGGAAAGCAAGCAACGCCCTTTGTATCTGGTAAATGAACACCATAAATCGGAAACCGTAGGGGCTGTAAAAAAAAGAGCAAAGGTTAAAGCAAAATCTAAAGACTAATTGGCGAGGATCCTCCTTAAGGGTGCCTCTATTAATTATGGATAGACCAGATTGTATGAATGTGTTTTTATCAGGGCAAAGATCGCAGGTAATTGCATGCACTCCAAATACCCATAACAGACATATTACCTCGCTTTCTTTCTATGGGCTGCTTTAAACAGATTGAAAAAATTGTCGGTGGTAATCTTTGCGATCTCTTCTTTCCCGACTTCTTTTACTTCAGCAAGTACATCGGCCACATAACGGGTGAAAGCAGGCTCATTCATTTTCCCGCGCATCGGGACGGGTGCGAGATAGGGAGAATCTGTTTCAACCAGTACACGATCCATTGGTACCTTCTTCGCGACATCGCGCATATCCTGGGCATTTTTAAAGGTAATAATTCCTGAGAAAGAGATATAAAAACCGATATCCAGTGCTTTTTTGGCTGTTGCCCAATCTTCAGAAAAGCAATGCATGACACCGCCACATTCACGCGCCTGTTCGGCTACCAGTATGTCCAGGGTATCGCCAGCCGCCTCTCGTGTGTGAATAATGAGGGGGTTATCTGATTCGATGCCAGCCTGGATATGGCGGGCGAAGCGTTCTTTTTGCCATGTCATATCGCCACTACAGCGAAAATAATCGAGGCCAGTTTCACCGATTGCGACGACATCGGGATCCTGCGTATGTACGATCAGTTGTTCAGTGGTGGGTTCTTTGCCTTCATCATGGTTTGGATGGACACCGACTGAGGCAAAAATAAAGTCATGTTCTTTTGCCAGCGCTAACACCTGAGGAAAATCTTCCATGTTTACAGAAACACAAAGCATATGATCGACGCCCATGTCATGGGCACGCTGGATCACTCCATCGGTATCCTCAGACAGCGGGTCGAAATTGATATGGCAATGAGAATCTACGAGCACAGCTACGACTTCATAAAAAGGAGGGAAAAGAAAAGAACTGTCAGATTGTATGTGTCGAACGGGTTGATTTAAGTGCGCCACCCAACAGGGTTTCGATCTTGTTCCTGGCAGGCCCAGAGTCTTTCTGGTTGAACTGTATCCCTACACCGGCATGTTTCTGACCCTGTGCCCCCTGGGGTGTGATCCAGACAACTCTACCGGCAACGGGAATTTTGTCATTGCCGGTCAGAAGATTAAGCAGCATGAATACTTCTTCACCGAGTTTATATTTACGTGAAGTGGGGATAAACAAACCACCGTTTTTTACGAAAGGCATATAGGCGGCATAGAGGGCATTTTTATCTTTGATGCTGAGAGACAGAACCCCAGGACGCCTTACCGCGTTATCATTGTTTGGCATGTACACTCCCTCATATAGGTTTATTACGGTTATTTACTGAACACAGTGTCTGCCAGCTAATCAAATCATCCTCCAGTGCAAGTAGCGGGTCTAGCGGGCCACTTGCCAGTTGCTTGCTCGCAGAGACTTTATCAAGAAAAGCGTACAACTCCCTGAAGTTTATCCTGTTTCCAAGATCAATCAAGATCTTATTGGCTTCATTTTCTGACAATATTGTATTTTGAGAGGTAAATTTTAGGCGAATAAGTCTGCTTAGCCACAGCTGAATTGTCTCCAGGATAATTATTAACTCGCTGTTTTTTATCATAACAGCGGCAGCGGATGCCGGGTCTGTCTGTTTGTGCGCCAGTTTCAGCATATATTGCGTTATCTGCTCCTCTTCAGAATGCCGTCTATCGGTTGCTAATTCTAGTGCGCGCAATGGGATGCCTGATGCCCGACGAAGTAATTGACTTATATCTGCATGATTAGGCAACTGTATGCTTAACCAGAGTATAGCTTGCTGCTTATCGGGTAGCCGGAAATCAATTCGGTTACAGCGACTGCGCAAGGTAGGCAGTAAACGGCCTGGGTCATGGCTGATGAGAATAAAGTAACTGTCTGGTGGAGGTTCTTCCAGTGATTTGAGCAGGCTGTTAGCCGCATTGATGTTCATGTCTTCTGCAGTATTGATAAGGATTAGACGGCAGGCAGAAAGATGTGGGCGTGTATTTATATCCGGAATGACTCTCCTGACCTGATCTATGGCAATAACAGCCGAAGGTTTCTTGCGTTTTTTCCTCTTATTTTCATCTTCAAGATAACGTGGAGCGTAGATGGCAAATAGATCCTCTATCTCCACCATCCTTTTTTCACACTGCAGTACATGCAGGTCCGGATGACTGCCACTTTCGAATAATCTGCAAGACTGGCATTGGCCACAGGCATGTACTTCCTCCTCCTGACAGAGTAAAGATTTTGCTAATTGCTGTGCGAATATGGTCTTGCCCAGGCCTGAATGACCTGCCAGCATATAGGCATGGGCCCTTCGTTTCTGAGAACTGAAAAAAGTATCAAAGGCAGGCTCTGTCCAGGGCAATAATTCGTGGCTAGTCACTTTCATTTGCCTGCAGGTACATCACAATCAACAGATCATCCAGTACTTCATCAATCTGCAGCAGTACATTCTCAAGGGCCTGTGAAGAATCGATAATCTTTACCCTATCCGGTTCCTGCCTGGCGATATCCAGATATGAAGATCTTATTCGTTCCATGAATGCAATATTTTCCGATTCGAAGCGGTCAGGGGAACTGCGTTGGCCTGCCCGTTCTAGTCCTACTTCAGCAGGGAGATCAAGCAAAAATGTCAAATCCGGCTTTAAACCCTGCAGTACCCATTGTTCCAGTTCAGCAATCCTTTCATGTGCGATCTCTCTACCCCCCCCCTGATAGGCATAGGTCGCATCTGTGAAACGGTCGCAGAGTACCCAGGTATCTGCAGCCAACGTGGGTCTAATCAATTCATTCAGGTGTTGCGCTCGCGCTGCAAACATTAATAACAGCTCCGTTTCATCAAGGATCTCGAAATTACCTCTATCAAGCAGAATTTCGCGGATTTTCTCACCGATTCCAGTCCCTCCCGGTTCACGTGTTACGCAGAGGTCAATGCCGGCTTCTTTGATACGTTTCTCGACATGTTTCAGGCAGGTTGTTTTACCCGCCCCTTCGACGCCTTCTAAAGTGATGAATTTTCCTGTCATGTGTTTGTAGTTAAAAGTTGAAAGTTAAAAGGAGAAAAGAACATATAATAATTTAAAAATCCTCGTCATTGCTAAATTAAGCCGTCATTGCGAAGTACGAAGCAATCTCCTGGGATTAGATCATAATTTGTGAGATTATTGTGCTTCGCCCGCCATGACGGTGTGATCCTGTTATGATGGTTTATTCAGATGCCCTCCCTTCTCGCTTATTTGTCTGCAGTGGTTTAGACGATGAATAATTTTTTCTTCTATTAATCTGGTACTTATTCACCGCATTATTATGTTCTCGCAATGATGATGAAAAATAATGCGTGCCATCCCCCTTTGCAACAAAATACAGTGCATCTGTCGGCGCAGGATGTAAGGCTGCTTTTATTGCCTTTCCACCCGGCATCGCTATCGGGGTTGGCGGCAGGCCAGTACGAGTATAGGTATTGTAGGGCGTATCCTTACGTAGATCTTTTCTACGTATGTTGCCATTATAACTGTCTCCCATACCGTATATAACTGTTGGATCAGTCTGCAATAGAATACCTTTTCTCAGTCGATTTATGAATACACCGGCAATTAACGGGCGCTCAATTTCCGTTCCTGTTTCTTTTTCAATAATCGACGCCAAGGTTAACGCTTCACTCTTATTTTTCAGCGGCAGATCGGGTGCACGTTTTCCCCACTCGTAGCTGAGCAGGCGTTCCATTTTTCCATAGGCCTGGCGCAGAATATCCAGATCAGTCATGTTTGCAGTATAGTGGTAGGTGTCAGGGTAGAAGCGCCCTTCCGGGTACTGCCCTTCTGCGCCGATGGCTTTCATTATTGCCTCATCATTCATTTTTCCTATTGTTTGTGTGAGGTTTTTCTGCTTTGCCAGGGCTTCACGCAGCTGTTTGAAATTCCAGCCTTCGATGAAGGTCACCGGGTAATCGATAACCTGTCCACTGGTGACAAGATGCAGCAAATCGTTCATCGTAGCATTAGCAGGAATTTTATATTCACCCGCTTTCAGAGAGGATGATAAATTTCTGTAGCGTGCCCAGAATAGAAAAGACCACTTCTCTTCCAGCAGTCCTTCATTCACCAGTTGATCTGCGAAGCCGCGCATTGAGATCCCGTTAACGACGGTGACATTATACGGCAGATTCGTCACCACCCTGGTTTCTGCATTCTGCAGCCAGTTTTGAGCAATTAGCCCTAACGTTGCAGACAGAATAATTGATAATATAATTAGTCTGCCGAGCATATCGAATCCTCAAGCCTCTCCTGTAATAAACGGGTGTTTGCACAGACAGTAAGTCGTTGACGATTAAAATTAATTACTGGCCAGATGCCGATGAGGCTGTTTGTGACAAAAATATCGCGGCTATTTGTCAGGTCTTCTAATCGAAGCATAGGTTGTTCCACTGTGATTCCATTCTCTTCCGCCAGAGAAATAATTATCTCACGACAAAGACCTTTGATGCCTGTTTTCTGTAGAGAGGGTGTTAATAAATGATCTCCCCGCCAGATAAATAGATTGCTCATGCTCCCTTCTATTACAGCCCCCTGATCATCCAGCATTATGCCCTCATCCCATCCTTCTGTCTGACATTGTAAGCGAGCTAACACCTGCTCAAGTCGATTGAGGTGTTTAACGCCCGAGAGTGAATCGTGGCTCGCAAGACGCTGCTTGCTGATACCCATAACGATTCCCTGTTCTGCTCTGGATTGATGTCTCGTATCTGGCATCAGGCTCAATATCCTGTTCGGTGGTGTATCAATGGAGACAGCATAGCCGCTGTTTGAATAGCCACGTGTGATAATGATTTTAAGTACCCCTGTTGCACAGCTGGAGACTAAGGTGCTGGCTTCCTGTTGCAAGGTATCAATATCCGGTATTTCAGCAAAATATAAACGATGACAGCCATCCAGCAGGCGGTCCATATGCCGCTGCCACCAAACTGGCTTGCCCTGATGAATCCTGATGGTTTCAAATACGCCATCACCAAACTGTAAACCACGGTCAGTTATGACGATTGAAGAGGTCTCTTCACCGTTAATAAGGGTTTTTATCTGTTGTGTTTTCATTGTCAGGAATGATTCGAATCAAAAATTCGATATAGGCCCCTTGCCTTGGAGCGCGTCTCATCCAGTTCCCTTGATGGGTTCGAATCCGCGACTATTCCAGCGCCGGCGCGGAAATTGTATCGATTTTTGTGGTGAGTGATGGTTCTAATGAGAATATTTAAATCCATATCGCCGTTGTGGCACAGGTAGCCGACTGAACCGGTGTAGGCATCACGTGCTTCCTGCTCCAGCTCGGCAATAATCTCCATGCAGCGAACCTTTGGACAACCCGTTATAGTGCCACCCGGGAAAACAGCACGGATGATGTCCCCCGGTGAAATGTCTTTATTCAGCTTGCCACTGATAGATGAAACGATGTGATGAACGTGGGTATAACTTTCCAGTACCATCAGATCATCGACGACTATGGATCCGGGCTGGCAGATCCGTCCGAGGTCATTGCGTTCAAGATCTACCAGCATAATGTGTTCAGCTCGCTCTTTTGGGTGCATCATCAGTTCCGCTGAGAATTCTCTGTCCTGTTGAAGATCGTCACTACGTGGATAGGTGCCTGCAATCGGGCGTGTGCGGACGATTCCCTGCCGATGCTCGATTAGACGTTCTGGTGATGATGAAAGCAGTGTTGTTGTGCTATCAATTCTTGCCCAGGCGGCGAACGGCGCAGGGTTGGCTGCTCGCAGCCTGCGCCAGGCCTCATTGACAGTAATCTCATTCTTACAATTAGTTTGCCAGCGACGCGAGAGATTCACCTGAAACACGTCACCCTCACGGATGTATCTTTTTACACGATCAACACGTGCTAAATAAGATTCGTCCTTTTCTTCCTGTATATCGTAACATGCAGAACCGTTTTCAATATGTCTGGATTCTGGAGAATCTGCCAGATTCTGAATATCCTGAAGAATCGCTTCAAGCATGAATTCTGCATCGTCACCGCTGGCAAAAACAAAGTCTTTTCCTGCCTGTTTATCACGGACAATACCCGCGGGAATTTCAGTCATTTTTGCTCTAGGCAGTTCGGGCTGATGCAGGGATGATGCAAGCACCGGCTCTATTTCTGCTGCCAACTCATAGCCTAAATAGATGAACCAGCCACCACAAAATGGCAGGCCGGATTCACGGGCTAAATCTCTTTGATTTTCCCGATGCCTATAGATTGTATCCAGTTGGTCGAGAAAAAGCTTTTTACCCAGGTTATTAGCATTATGCAATAAACTGCCATCGGGTAGAGCTGATAATTGCATGCCCGGGAAAGCAAATAAGATGTCATAACAACCCAGTTCTGAAGTCTCACCGGAATTTTCCAGCAGGAAGGGATATCGCTCAGGATTGTGTTCTGCCAGATCAAACAGATCAGGACAGTTATTCAGTTGTCGCAGTTGACGTGATGATGTAAGTGTTCTATCCATTTAAGAATTACGGGTTCAGTTTCCCTGCAGTTTTTTGCGGCAAGGCACGGTGCGGAGGCAATGCCTGCCCCTCTGACGGGCAGCAGCATCAGGACATACGTTTCATAATCAATGTGCCATTGGTACCACCAAAACCGAATGAATTCGACATCGCAACATCGACCTTGATATCTCTAGCAGTCCTGGGGACAAAATCCAGGTCGCATTCGGGGTCCGGGTCGTCCAGATTGATAGTCGGCGGCACAATCTGGTCTTTAATGGCCATTATCGTGTAAATGGCTTCAATTGCACCCGCAGCCCCCAGCAGATGCCCTGTCATAGATTTAGTGGAGCTTATTGCAACCCTGGTTGCATGATTACTCATTGCTCTTTTCATGGCATGGGTTTCTGCAATATCACCCAGGGGTGTTGATGTACCATGTGCGTTGATGTAATCAATATCCTGTGGGTTTACGCCAGCATTGCGCATGGCATTTTCCATACAGCGTGCGGCACCCTCTCCAGCCTGCGCTGGACTGGTCATGTGGTAGGCATCACCGCTCAAGCCAAACCCAGCCAGCTCGGCATAAATTTTCGCACCTCTATCGTGTGCATGCTCCAGCTCTTCCAGTACCAGCACAGCAGCGCCCTCACCCATGACAAAACCATCACGTCCCTTATCCCAGGGACGAGAGGCGGACTCCGGATCATCATTACGGGAACTTAGCGTTCGTGCATTACCAAAACCCGCCATCGCGGTCGGTGTGATCGAGCTTTCAGCACCACCTGCAAACATTACATCCGCATCGCCGTATTCAATCAGCCTGGCGGCATCTCCAATTGAATGAGTACCGGTTGCACAGGCGGTGACTATGGCCAAATTAGGCCCCTTAGCACCCAGTGCAATAGAGAGATTACCGGAAATCATGTTGATGATACTACTGGGTATGTAGAATGGAGAAATACGCCGTGGGCCACGATCTAGCAATACTTTAGTTTGTTTTTCTATGGTCGTCAGGCCACCGATGCCAGCGCCTATATGGACACCAATAAGATGTGCATTTTCATCAGTAATTTCCAGTCCGGAATCTGCCATAGCATCAAGTCCGGCTGCCATACCAAGCTGTATGAACCTGTCCATTTTGCGGCAGGATTTTTTGTCCATCCAATGTTCAGGGTCGAAACCATCCACTTGGCCCGCTATTGAAGCAGGCATATCTGTGGTATCAAAATGCTCAATACGACTGATGCCACTTCTTCCGGCAGTAATATTCTGCCAGTTTGCATCCAGCCCCAGTCCTACCGGTGAGTGTATCCCTATTCCTGTGATGACAACACGACGCTTGCTCACTTATTTTCTCTCAGTATGTGAATTGTCAAAAAATCAGAAAAAAAGCCGCCGTCCTGGAAGGAGCAGCGGCTTTATCTGATTAGTAACTATTAACCGGCAGCAGCATTTATGTGATCGACAGCCTGTTGTACTGTAGTGATCTTCTCGGCTTCATCATCCGGAATTTCGAGGTCAAATTCCTCTTCGAGAGCCATGACAAGTTCAACTGTGTCGAGTGAATCTGCGCCCAGATCATCGACGAAAGAAGACGTATTTGAAATCTGGTCTTCGCTGGTACTGAGTTGTTCGGCAACAATTTTCTTGACGCGTTCTTCAACACTACTCATTTGATTTTTATCCTCTTAAGTAAACAAAATAGCCCAATGTTACATTGTAACCATAATTATAATTAGCAGTCCAACTTAAGGGTACTACGATTCATTCATGTATGGAGTTCCCGTGCTGTGCTGGCCTTGTGTGAGTATTCTACCCCATATACATGCCGCCGTTGACATGAATTTCTGTGCCAGTGATGTATGAAGCATCATCAGAGGCCAGAAATAGAACCGCATTGGCGATATCTCCTGCTGTCCCCAATCTCGACAAGGGAATTTCTCCAATTAATTTTGCACGTTGTTCCTCAGCTAACACACGTGTCATATCGGTATCGATAAAACCCGGCGCTACCGTATTGACGGTGATATTGCGAGAGGCCACTTCCCTCGCCATCGCGCGGGAGAATCCCGATACCCCTGCTTTTGCAGCAGAATAATTGACCTGTCCCGGATTTCCTGTGGCACCCACTACCGAAGTGACACTGATAATTCTGCCCTGTTTAGCCTTCATCATGCCACGCAGTACGGCCTTACTCATCCGATAAACTGAAGACAGGTTGGTATCAATAATAGCCTGCCAGTCATCTTCTTTCATCCGCATCAGTAGATTGTCGCGGGTAATTCCTGCATTGTTGATAAGTATGCCCGGTGCACCCCTTATTTCTGCACAGGCTTTTATAAGGGTATCGATAGACGCCTGTGAGGTAACGTCCAGTTCATGGCCAACTCCCTGGTGGCCTGCTGAGGTAATGCGTTTTTCGATTGCCAGTGCGCCCGCAGGGGTCGTGGCGGTACCAATAACGAAGGCACCATTCGCTGCCAGTGTATCTGCTATTGCCGCACCGATGCCACGTGTGGCACCAGTTACCAGTGCGATCCTGCCTTCTAATTTCATTCTCTCTCCTCCAGTGCATCAGATATAGAATCCATTGAAATCAATGGGATGCAGCTTATTTCTCGATTAATACGCCGGGTTAAACCACAGAGTACCTTACCCGGGCCACATTCAACCAAGCGGGTGATTCCCTCGTTATACATGCTGTTAATAGTTTCAACCCACCGCACCGGCTCTGAAATCTGACGCGCCAGCAACTCGCGTATTTCATCTTCATTTGCGGCAATCTGAACGTTTACATTGTGAATAACCGGTATTTCACTTTTTTCGATAGAAATGTCTTTTAACCTTTCTGCCATGAGTTTGGAAGCGGGCTTCATCAAAGTGCAATGGGATGGAACGCTCACGGGTAACACTATTGCGCGTTTAGCGCCTGACAATTTGGCACTTTCTACGAGTCGGTCGATTGCTGCGGTATTTCCAGCCACTACAATCTGACCTGGTGCATTATAATTTACAGCCTCCAGTATATCTCCCTCAGCATTTTCCTGACACAACGACCGGACAGCATTTTCATCAAGCCCAAGAACGGCCGCCATTGCCCCCCCGCCCTGAGGAACTGCTTGTTGCATAAACCGGGCACGATCAGAGACCAGTGCCACCGCATCAGAAAAATCCAGTGCCCCGGCACATACCAGTGCAGTGTATTCACCAAGACTGTGGCCAGCCATTATAGCCGGTGAAGTGCCGCCTGCAGCCAGCCATACCCGCCAACTAGCGACACCAGCCGTCAACATTGCTGGTTGGGTGTACTCAGTCAGATTAAGTTGGTCTGCTGGCCCATTTACTAGCAATCCCCATAAATCGTATCCGAGAACTGATGATGCCTTGGCAAAAGTTTCCTGAACGACGGCGTGTGATTCTGAAAGTGAGTTCATCATGCCAATAGACTGAGAACCCTGCCCTGGAAATATAAATGCTGTACTCATAACGCTTTAAGCCTTTTACTTTTTTTACCTGAAACTTTTTTGAATCACATCTTTAACAGCACTGAACCCCAGGTGAAACCGCCACCAAATGCTTCCAGCATAATTGTTTCGCCCGGTTTTATACGGCCATCGCGCACAGCTTCATCAAATGCCAGTGGGACAGAGGCTGCAGAGGTGTTGCCATGCCTGTCAACAGTGACGACAACGTTATCCAGTGGCATCCCCAGTTTTTTTGCAGTGGCATTAATAATTCGAATATTGGCCTGATGCGGCACCAGCCAGTCAATCTCCGATTTTTTCATATTATTATTATCAAGTGTTTCATCAACAATACGACCTAAGGTATTGACTGCCATACGAAATACTTCATTCCCTTTCATCTCGATGAAGGCATTTCCTTCAATGACATCCTGATAATTACTGGAGATACCTGTCGGAACCTCTAACAAATCCTTAAACTGCCCATCGGAGTGAATATGTGTAGATATGATGCCGGGTTCTTCTGAACTCTCAACGATTACTGCTCCGGCACCATCACCAAATAGGATGCAGGTTCCCCGATCCGTCCAGTCCACTATGCGTGAGAGCGTCTCGGCACCAATCACGAGTGCTTTTTTCGCGCTGCCGCTACGAATAAATTTATCTGCGACGGTCAGTGCGTAAATAAAACCTGTGCATACCGCCTGTACATCAAATGCGGGGCAACCATGTATACCCAGTCGTTCCTGTACCAGACAGGCTGTTGATGGAAATACCAGATCAGGTGTCGTGGTGGCGACAATGATCAGATCGATGTCTGAATGGCTAACACCTGCACTTGCCAATGCCTCCCGGGCAGCATGTGTTGCCATATCACAGGTTGTTTCACTTTCTGCTGCGATGTGACGTTCACGGATACCTGTACGGGTAACGATCCATTCATCACTGGTTTCAACCATCTGTTCGAGATCCGCATTTGTCAAAATCTTTTCAGGCAGATAGCCACCTGTACCAATTATCCTGGAACAAGATTTGACCGAGTCCTTCACTGTAGTTCCTCGCCTAGTTTTTTGTTTTGTTGCTTAAATCTGTAGCTGATAACACCTTTTCAATCATTTCAGGCACCTGATTTTGAACCGCCCTATAACCTTCATTGATAGCCTGTGAATAGGCAAAGATATCTGCACTGCCATGACTTTTGATCACCGTCCCTCGAAGTCCAAGGAGAATTGCGCCATTATAACGACGATTATCCAGCCGGTTGCGCAAGGCCTTGATAACGGGCATGGCAAGGAATCCTGACAATTTTGTCAGGATATTTCTATTGAACTCTTCTTTCATGGTAGATGTAATCATCTGGGCTAAACCTTCCATGGTTTTCAGTGAAACATTGCCGACAAAACCATCGCAGGCAATCACATCAAGATCTGTAGTAAAGATATCATCTCCTTCTACGAAACCGACATAATTTACCGGACTATTTTTCAGTAATTCAGCCGCTGCTTTAACCGTTTCGTTACCTTTTACATCTTCATGCCCGATATTCAGCAACCCTACCTTTGGGGAATCTATCTTCTCATTTGCCTGAACAAATATGGATCCCATAACACCGAATAGCTGAAGGACCTCTGCTGAACTATCAACATTGGCACCAAGATCCAGAAAATGGACGTGGCCATGCATTGTAGGGATGGCACTGATAATGGCAGGACGTTTGATACCAGACAAGGTCTTAAGAACAAAACGAGCGGTAGCCATCAGTGCGCCAGTATTACCGGCACTGACACAGGCACTCGCCCTGCCTTCTTTGACCAGATTAATAGCGACCCGCATAGAGGAATCTTTCTTGCCACGCATTGCAGCCGATGGCGATTCTTCCATACCGACTATTTCTGATGCATGCTGAATACTCAGCCTGTCAGGATATTTGTTGTTGTGCCTGGCCAGTTCTGCTGCCAGCATATCTTGTTGGCCTACCAGGATGAGGGACAGGTCAGGATTAGCGGCTAATGCAGCAAGTGCAGCAGGGACAGTTATCGAAATTCCATGATCTCCACCATGGACATCTATGGCTATCGAGATCGCCACGTTAAGCTCGACAACAGATAGCGATAGCCTGAACTTTTATTCAGACTCAGTATTGATGAATTTGCGGCCCTTATAGAAGCCATCTGCAGTGAGATGATGACGACGGTGTGTTTCACCGGTGACCGGATCAGTAGTAAGAGCCGGGTTGCTCAGGCTGTCATGCGAACGCCGCATGCCGCGCTTTGATGGAGTCTTGCGATTTTTTTGAACTGCCATTGGAATAACCCTGTCTGTGTAGGTGTAGTAACGACCATCTAACATCGCAAAGACAGTAGTGGCGTACATAGTGATAAAACTGAATCGCGTAATGATACGGATTCATGCTGATTGTGTCAAAGTGATTTCTCCGAATTAGTACGGAAAATCAGCGTATTATTGACCTGCTCCAGCGACTCAAAGACAGGGAATGGTGCATCCCGTTAGTATTGATGATAATAGACCGATGGCAACCCATACAATATTCCTGAATATCGTCATCATACTGCTGTCAGCACGCTTGTTTGCTGAAATTGCCAGTCGTATAAATATCCCTCCGGTAGTGGGTGAGCTGCTTGCAGGTGTCGTGCTGGGTCCCAGCCTGCTTGGCTGGATAGAACCCGATAAGGTGCTGAGCCTGTTGGCCCAGATTGGCATAATTCTGCTTTTGTTTGAAGTAGGATTGGATACTGATATCGGTAAACTGGTTCGCGCTGGCAGCAAGGCTGTTATCGTTGCTTTTAGTGGATTTTTCCTGCCATTTTTACTCGCTTATCTGATCAGTCATTATATTTTTCAGTTACCGACTCTGGCTTCACTGTTTATTGGTGGAACACTCACCGCTACAAGCATAGGGATTACTGTGCGTGTACTTGGAGATCTGAGGCGGAAATCCAGTCATGAGGCCCAAATTGTTCTGGGTGCTGCCGTTATCGACGATATTCTGGGTGTTGTGCTGTTATCACTGCTCTATGAATTCTCCACACAAGGTGGAATCAATCTGGTAAATTCCAGTAAGATATTAATATTCATAGGTATTTTCTTTCTTCTTGCACCTGTCCTGGCGAAATCTATCTCACTGCTGATCAAACGCTTTGAAAATGTCAGTGAAATACCGGGAATGATCCCCGTCACCATCGTCTCGCTGGTCATGTTTTTTGCCTGGCTGGCCTATAGTATTGGGGCCCCTGAGCTTATTGGTGGGTTCGCCGCTGGCCTCGCGCTATCGCGCCGTTTTTTTCTACCATTTGGCATAGCCCTCAGCAATGACCCGCAATTCGCTGGTAGGATTGAAACCCAGATGCAACCCATCATTCAATTATTCACACCAATTTTTTTCGTCATGGTCGGCCTGTCATTGGATCTTTCTGCAATAGATTGGGGTGTTTCCTTTATCTGGTTCTTTTCCATTTCCATACTGCTGATTGCAATTGTAAGCAAACTCGGCGGTGCCCTTCTGCTGAGACTTCCCCTTGCAGAGCGGTTTGCCATTGGTCTTGCGATGGTCCCCAGAGGTGAAGTGGGGTTGATCTTCGCCGAACTTGGTCGCACGGCCGGTATTTTTAATAACGATATTTATGCCGGTATGGTCATGGTTATTGCAGCAACGACAATATTGTCCCCCATTTTTCTCAAACGGCATTACAAAAAGTACGAAAAACATTTTGATGAGCAGATAAAAACAGTTACGGGATCAGCAGTTGACAAGTAAAGTGTGGTCTTTAATTATGGGCACATCTATTAATTTATGAATAATCATATTGAATCCAAAACCGAAGGCAGCTCCGATTAATTCAAAAAACCTGTCATTGTGTTCCTCGCAGCGACGAAAAAATCAGAGCTTCCCTGACCTGTCCAGAATTAATAGAAGTACCCATAGAAAGTTTAGCGGCACCGTATGAATTAGGAAGATCTGAATATGACGACTCACCCCGAATTAATCCTTGGTTCCACATCAATTTATAGACGGGAACTACTCGAAAGACTAAAAATCCCATTCCGCGTCGAAGCCCCGCGTATTGATGAAACACCCTTCGAGAACGAATTACCACAAAAGCTGGTTGAACGTCTATCCGTTGAGAAGGCTCGCTCTGTTGCCGCTAACAATCCAGGCTCTATAGTCATTGGCTCAGATCAGGTTGCCGTACACAATGGCAAGATTGTAGGCAAGCCTCATACGCACGCAAAAGCCATGCAGCAGTTAAGAGAGGCCAACGGCAAAGAGATTATGTTATATACCGGCTTATCGCTGGTAGATGCGGATACGGGGGAGGAACAAACAGAAGTCATCCCCTTTCAGGTTGTATTCCGTAAACTGACCGAAAAGCAACTTGAGTCATATTTATTAAAGGAACAACCTTACCATTGTGCTGGCAGTGTCAAATCAGAAGGACTGGGGATCGCCCTGTTGGAGCGCTTCGAGGGAGAAGATCCCAACACGCTTATTGGCCTGCCGTTGATTCGCCTGGTACGTATGTTAGAAAAATTTGGCGTAAGTGTTGTTTAAACGATAGTGTCGTGTCTTCGATGATAGCCGGAAAGCTAAACAGTTTACGTAATACCAGAGTGATTCACCGGATAAGTGGCGCTTGTTAATCCTGATGGGCATAGTGGCACTATGTTTGCTGCTGAATCCTGAAATTCTTCGTACATTGCATTTCATGCCTGAGAATACCTGAGTTGTCGATGTGTCGTCTTCGGTGTGAGTATTTTTGAACCTGCTGATCTCATGCAGAAAAAGTGTGCCAGACGATACGCCAACAAAAGTCACGGGTTCCTTTCACTTTTTTTCTTTTATCAATCCCGCTAGCCCGGCGAATGGGTTATTGGTAGCCTCCTTTAACGCCTGACCACCCGAACTGACTTCTCCATATTCGTCATCTATCAAACGAGAATGCTCGTTGTCATGGCAATAGACACATAATAGCTCCCAGTTGCTACCGTCCTCAGGATTATCGTCATGATTGTGGTTGCGGTGGTGAACGGTCAGTTCTCGCACATTGGCCTGAGTAAACTCACGCGAACAGCGGCCGCATATCCAGGGATACATTTTTAATGCCTTTTCCCGATAGCCCTGGTCTCGTTTATCGCGATTACGATGTGCTTCGGCAACGATTTTGTCTAATTTATCACTGTTGGGTTTATTTTTGTCATTTGTCATGTTAGAACCCTTTTTTACCACAGAGATCAAGGAAGCTTTTTATGTTGTTTAAGTCGTTCTATTATAATCATGACACTGCTGTCCCGTTAACCTGATCTTATTTTGCTGTCGTTATCGTAGTGCTTGGGATGCAGGGAACCCAATGGTGTTGGAGACATGAATATCGATAACATCTCTCCCGTCATTCCCGCGCAGGCCAAAATCCAGCAGTTTCAACGTCTTACTGGATACCGGGTCAAGCCCGACATGACGATGTGGCGTTAACGGGACTGCAGTGTCATGAATTAATAAAGGTTCTCTCATTTCTAGTTGTTGCATGGATGTAAAAATATAATAAAAAGCACCACCGGTAATTTATTGCTCTGTAACCTCTGTGGTTCAAGCTTTTCATATTTTATAATCTTATAAAAACCACTCAATAACAGAATCAAAATCATCAACACAGGCGAGTGGTTTTTCTGCTTTAAGTTTCTCGTTAGTGTGTACGCCATAACAAACAGCCAGTGCCTCGGTTCCTGCACGGTGGGCCATTTGTATATCGTAGGTGGTATCCCCGACGACTATGGCGTTATCAGCAAACACCCCGGTCTCAGCAAGTATGTCCAGTACCATACGGGGGTGTGGTTTTGATATCGCTTCATCGGCACAGCGACTGGCAACAAAATACTCACCTAATTGGGTGTATTCGAGAACTTTATCCAGCCCTATCCGGGCCTTTCCTGTTGCAATGGCAAGGGAGTAGTTGTCACCCTGCAGCTTCTTTAGTCCCTCTTCTACACCCTTGAACAATGGCATCTCAGTTTCATCCAGATGCAGGAAGTGCTCACGGTACCTGCCAACGACCTGTTGCCGGGTAGTATGCTCTACACCGGGCAGCAGGATATCGAGACCCTCTTTTAATCCCAGGCCGATAATATTCTGGGTTGCCCCATCACCTGGGTAATCGACCCCTACATCTGCCACGGCCTTACGAAAACAGTTTACGATCTTCGCCACCGAATCCATCAGGGTACCGTCCCAATCAAAAATGATCAGTTCTACCGGCTTGCCAGCCTTATTAATGTTCATGAAAGTTTGTTCAATGGGGTGGTTAATGATTCTGGTAATGGTGCTTCGATATCCATCTGTGTATCGTCAATTGGATGCTTGAAACGTATTCTGTGAGCGTGCAGGAAAAGGCGTTTTAGGCCGTCCAGTCTCATCCGTCGGTTAAAAGCCCTGTCACCGTATCGCTCATCGCCAGCAATTGGTTGGTCGATTGACAGGGCGTGGACACGTGCCTGGTGCGTTCGCCCGGTAAGCAGCTTGATGTTGACCAGGGATGCACCTGCTTCTGGAAAGTTCCTGAGCGGAATGAAAATACTCGTAGCAGACTTGCCATTGCTTGAAACGGTAACGAAACGTTCACCGGATTGTCGAGTGTTTACTTCCAGCGAGGCTTTAATCTTCTTCTTTTTACCCTGCCAGGGACCGCGTAATAATGCCAGATAGGTTTTGTCCATACTCTTACCGTGCTCACGCCTCAATATTTCATGCATGCCAACCAGTGCCAAGCGTTTTTTTGCCAGCATCAGACAGCCTGACGTTTCCCTGTCCAGGCGATGAACCAGCTCAAGAAAATGGCATTCTGGTCTTGTTTGTCGGAAGGCTTCAATAACACCATAATTAATGCCACTACCACCATGAACAGCCATACCGGCCGGTTTGTTCAGTATGATGAGTGATTCATCTTCAAATAAAATACTGTTGGAAAGTAGTTTTCTTACCGAGTGACTAGCCTGGGAGGGGGTTCCCTCGGAAAGAGTTACGGGGGGAATTCTTACCACATCCCCGACGTTTAATTTGTAATGTGGTTTCTTGCGCCCTTTATTAACCCTGACCTGTCCGGTTCGAAGTAATCGATAAATCATACTGTGCGGAACACCTTTGAGCTGTCTTAGCAGAAAATTATCTATTCTCTGACCACTGCGATCAGTGTTTACCTCTATAAAGCGCACTTTTGGCGGCTTTTCTGGTGTTTTTGTGTGTCTGTTTCCTGCCATCCGTGAATAATACAGGGTTTCGCATGCCAATGAGACAGTAACACTCTAATAATCATAAGCTTGTCCTATGGGCTGCCCCATATATGCGTGATACTTGGTTCGATATAACAGAGTCTAAATAACAATCTGATACACTTGTAATTAATAGAGGGATCCATTCGCTCGTGTTGTGGCTACATGCAGACACTGGTATAGTGTGCGTCCGTGGGGATTCGTTATGGTGTTTTTGTAAGCATCTAACTGACTCACTTTAGAAAGATCGAATGAACAAAGATCGAATGAATGTTGGCTGCACGCATGAAGCCTGCGGCCTTGGGTAATGGGATACCAACCAGGCAATGCCGGGAAGATGACAGAAAGAGACTGTCCACCGATGCATTCTGGAACGGGCTATCTCTGTAAATATCAGATTGCATTAATATTGATAGACTGCAGTTGCAGTAGCGTGCACGCGACCTCTGAGTTTCGGTGCCAGAACAATACAGATATAGCTTTACTACAGCCATTAAGCTGGCCAGATTTCCCATTGAAAAAATGACAGCCTGTGCCCTCGTTCCACAGTGAGTAGGTGCAACAGGCACATGTGACAAAAGCAGACAGGCTACTCGCCACTACCGGTATATACAGTAAAATAATGACTTAAATGTGCTGGCTTTTTTTAAGGCTGGAAACAGGTAGTGGTGCTGTGGTCCTGACGTGCATTGCGTCGGAACACACAAAATGAAAAGAATGTTATTCAACGCAACTCATTCAGAAGAGTTGCGAGTTGCCATCGTTGATGGCCAGAGATTGATTGATCTCGATATAGAATCTGCAAGCTTCCAGCAAAAAAAAAGCAATATCTACAAAGGGAAAGTAACCCGGGTTGAACCCAGTCTTGAAGCCTGTTTTGTGGATTATGGTGCCGTCCGTCAGGGCTTTTTACCAATGAAGGAAATCTCTCGCCGTTTTTTCACCGGCAACAGGAAGAATGCACCCATCTCCCAGACCCGTATCCAGGATGTTATCAAGGAAGGCCAGGAACTTGTTGTACAGGTTGAAAAAGAAGAGCGTGGCAATAAAGGGGCCGCCTTAACGACTTTTATAAGTTTGGCTGGACGTTATCTGGTGTTAATGCCAAATAATCCCAAGGGGGGAGGAATTTCCCGCCGCATTGAAGGGGAAAAGCGAAGCGAACTCCGCAAAATAATGAATGAGCTTGATGTCCCAACTGAACATGCTCTGATTGCACGGACGGCTGGTATTGGTAAAAGTCTGGAAGGGATGCAATGGGATCTCGATTATTTAATGCAGTTATGGCAAGCCATTGACAAGGCTTCAGCAGAGCGCCCGGCCCCATTTCTGATTTACCAGGAAAGTAATCTCGTGGTTCGCGCCATGCGCGACTACCTACGCTCAGATATCACTGAGATCCTTATTGACAACGCTGAAGTCTATGAGCGCGCCAAACGCTTCATGGAACAGGTAATGCCACAGAATCTGGCACGCCTGAAGCTTTATGAAGATACAGTCCCTCTATTCTCACGTTTCCAGATTGAACACCAGATTGAGTCTGCTTTTTCCCGCTCTGTTCAAATGCCTTCAGGAGGCAGTCTGGTCATTGACCATACAGAGGCATTGGTAAGTATTGATGTAAACTCTGCCCGCGCAACCAAAGGCAGTGACATCGAAGAAACTGCTTTACAGACTAATCTCGAAGCTGCCGATGAGGTCGCCAGACAGCTGCGTATGCGTGATTTGGGTGGGCTGATTGTGATTGACTTCATCGATATGACATCAAATAAAAATCAGCGCAATGTCGAAAACCGACTAAATGATGCACTGGAATCTGATCGTGCACGTATACAGACCGGCCGTATTTCCCGTTTTGGTCTGATGGAAATGTCGCGACAAAGGATGCGTCCGTCATTAGGTGAATCAAACCATCAGGTATGTCCCCGCTGTGAAGGTACCGGACAAATTCGTGATATACAGTCTTCATCTTTAAGTATCCTGCGTATCATTCAGGAAGAGGCACTAAAAGAAAACACTGAAGTAGTTAATGCATATCTTCCCATTGAATCGGCTACTTTTTTGTTGAATGAAAAAAGGCATGAAATTACGGGCATCGAGAATCGTCTCGGTACCCGAATCCAGATCATTCCAACTGATTCACTGGAAACACCTCATTACAAAATTGAACGTTTACGCAGTAAAGACCTTGATGATGAAAGCGAAAAACCAAGTTACAAACTAGAAATAGATAACATCAAAAATGAAACACCTGCACCGGGTAATCAGCTACAACCCGCAGCTGAAAAACCTGCTGTCAATACGGCATTTCACGGTACATCTGTACCGCCCTCTGCAGTGCCTGCGCAATCGACGTCTACTGTGAACGCCGGTGAGGAACCTGGCTGGTTTGCCGGACTGGTCAAGAAGCTTTTCAGTGGTACTGAAACTGAAGTCATAGAAGAGATAAAGGAAGAAGCCAGGCCCACACAACAACGTAGGGGACAGCAGCGAAATCGGAAAAACCAGGCTAATCGACAAAATAATCTTCGTACTGGACAACGTAGAGGTAATCAGCAGAATCGTCAGCGCAATGCACAAAGGAAGCCTGCCCAGTCGGCTAAAGTTGCCCCACGAGCCGGGAGCGATCAGTCCACCGATCAACAGGGAAACCAGCAGGACAAACCGAAGCACCCACGTCAGCAAAACCGTTCAAACAGGAGCCGTACTCGTAATCCCAGGCAAAATCGGGGAGCGGGCGAGGACAGCCGACAAAATCGCCCTGCGGGGAATGAATCTAAGGAAAAAGAAGTAAATGGCAACGTCGTAGCAAAGCCCAAAGTGGAGGCCCCTGTAAAAGAAGATGTGAATGGAAATGTAGCCCCTACATCTAAGAGGAAGTCAGCTGGCAGTAAATCGCATTCAACAGACAGAAAATCAACTTCTACGGCACAAAATAAATCTGAGGGAGAGCTTATAAAAGATGCGAGCTCTGATAAAACAAAGGGTTCTGACAAGGTAAAGGCAGAGGTGATCCCGACCAAAGATAAAGTATCTAATGGGGTAAAGACAAAACGGAAAGAATCTGTTGACAAGCAGCCAAAAACGGAAAAAATGCCAGAAAAACCGCTGAAAGAGGAAACAGGAAAACCTGACAGTCATACGATGACGGCACCAGAAACCATCGAAAAGACAAAGAAAGCTGAAAACCTCGCAGAGCAGAAAAAGCCGGTATTGATTCAGATTGAAACAAAAAAAGTATCCGAATCAGACTAAGGCGATCATTACCAGCGTAGCCCACCCCCTATATAGAAACCATCAGTCTGACGCCGTAAACCGGCGTCAGACGATGGTTCCGAAGAATCAAGCCAGTAGCCTCGATATCCCGCCCTGAGAGACATGGATGGGAAAGGGTCAATTGCCAGTCCTAACTCAAGTTCCTTGCCAAAAGGATCAACCAGATACCCAACATTACTCATCCAGGGCGACAACGCTGCCTGGCCAAAAAGATATGCCGGGCCATAGAGCCCAACACGTCCTTCAGCAATGAATCTCATACCGACGCTTGATTTACCTGTGGCCATTTCAATATCGTTCCAGCCCAGGCCCAGTGCAAGATAGGTATTTTGTTTACCTGACAGCAACCGCCTGGTGATGTCGACACTCCACTGACTACTATCGAGTAGCCCTACATCCAGGTTCTTTGTCTTATAGTGACTACTTTGCCCCTGCCATCTATTCTTCAGCCACCCCTGACCTACGCTAAACCGGGATATGCGGCCCAGCGAACTGCCGAATGACTGTGCACCGGTAGAAAATGTGGGTGTTCTAATCGTTTGTTCGAAGGTGCCGTCTTCAAACGCGAAACTGCTCGTTGCCAAACCGAACAATATCAACATTGAAGCGGGAAGTTTTAGTTTCTTAAAATTCATGGATCATCTCTCTTACCATAAATATTTGCATGATCAATACATGTCTTAATGAAGTCATGCCAACACGATATTAGTTAGGCTACTCCTGTCTAAAAGTGGAATCCAGTATTTTTTCAAGAATTTATTGAATAAATGCCAGCAAATATGGAAAACTAATACTATTTTTATCAAAAAGATACGAATGAATTCAAGAAATAACATAAAGCCCATAATTAGCCATTGCGAACTACACCATATCAAGCCGTACAGATGAGTTAAAGCTGTGCTGGTGCCAGCTAACACTGGAAACTATCCGTTTATCAGGCAAATTGACCTGCCAGGCAGCAATTTACTACCCCACAGTGAGTTTTTTATAGAATCTCATCAGGATGGTTCAAAAACGGCGATTGATTCAACATGTTTTGTGTGTGGGAACATATCCATAATACCCGTTGCCGTTAGGTTATAACTGTACTTATGAACAAGAATAGCACTGTCACGTGCCAGAGTTGCCGGGTTGCATGACACATAAACTATACGTTTGGGGTTGAGATTCGGCAGGCGGTCAATAACCTCTATTGCGCCACTACGTGGCGGATCAAGTAAAATTCGATCCCATTTATGGTGTAACCAACTACCGTCAAGAGGGATATCATAAAGATCGGCCGTAATAAATTCTGCATTTGCTATACCGTTGTGAAGGGCATTCTCACGCGCCATTTCTACAAGGGTATGATCCGCTTCTATTCCCGTAACGTGATGCGCTATGCGTGAAAGAGGTAAGGTAAAGTTGCCGATACCACAAAACAGATCCAGTACGTTATCATTGTCTTCAGGTGCGAGTAATTCCAACACCTTAGCAATCATCAGTTTATTGATTTCCGCATTAATCTGAGTAAAGTTGGAGGGCCGAAAACGAATAGAAACATCCCACTCATCAAGTCGGTATTCAAGCAGCTCAATCTTTTCAGGGTATAGCGCTACAATGGAATCAGGACCACCTGACTGCAACATAATGGATAAGTTGTGTCGCCGGCCAAAATCCTTAAGGGTTTCCATGTCAGATTCTGACAGTGGTTCCAGATGCCTGAATACGAGAATTCCTGCGTTGTCTCCTGCAGCAATCTCAATTTGTGGGATTCGTTTCGCTATAGAAATTTTCTCAATCAATTCCCTTAAGGGAATAATGAGTTGTGAGAATCTCTCATCAAGCACTTCACAACTGTCCATCACAGCCAGATATCCGCTTTGTTTTTCTCTGAAGCCAACAAGTACCCCACCCTTTTTTGGCACAAGCTTTACCCCCAGCCGGGCCTTCCGACGGTAATTCCAGTGAGCTCCCTGCAAGGGTGACAATATCGCCCCAGGCTCGACCTTGCCGACCTGCTTCAGGTTATCAAGTAAAATCTTTTGCCTGGCTTGAATCTGACTTGCAATATTCATGTGCTGCAAACTACACCCACCACAGACACCCGCTACAGGACAACGGGGCTGGACACGATCGTCTGAGGCATCAAGTACTTCCAGTACCTTCGCCGTATCATATTTACTGGTTCTTTTTGTAGTCTGACAAAGCACCACCTCGCCCGGTAATGCCCCATCTACGAAGATGGCCTTGCCTTTATAGTGTGCCACACCACAGCCATCATAGGTCATTGATTCGATAGAAAGAGTCATTTCTATTGCTGGCGATCGTCGCCTTCGTCGTACCATTTCTTTATCCTTTGTGGCTCAATGTATTAAGACCTGAAACGTTTTCAGTATAGAGGATGCAGAGGTACACAGGGATTTCAATTGTGCAGAGAGTCTTTCTTTTGTAGGCACATCGTTTGGGCGTGATTCTCTGTGTGTCTGTCAGAAAGCGACGCTATCGCACCAGGCCAGCGCTACAGTTTATCCAGATTGAAAAGAAGTATGCTTACGTCAATGCCTCAACAAAATTTGTCAGATGAATTCTATCTTCTTGTAATAGTATTTTCTTTAACAACTTCTTTTCTGCATCGAAGACCGTGCGATCAATTTTTCCTTTTACTAGCTGCCAACGTTGGTAGATAAGCCAGGTATTGATAACGCTAAGTTCAAGATTGTTTCGAACAAGTTCGGTGCGTCCTTCCAGGTAATGGTTCAGGACATCATCATCTGGCATTTCTTCGTTACCGAGAAAGCCTGATAGGACAGCAATCTCATGCAGAGAAATTGGTTTGTTGTTGGTTGTACCAAGCAGTTCTGCCATTAAATTTGTGTGACTGGCGAATACCGGTGATTGGACACTATGCGACAGACAGCGAAAGTTCAAAATTGGAAATATTGATCTGTCACCGCACCAGGTAATTACAACAGGTTTGTACTCATCGGCATATCTCTCCAGAATTTTTAACAGATCCACTTCATTTGACTCAGAATCGCCCACAGACCATATTTTTATATTTTCTTTATCCTGAAAAAGTACAGATATTGCCAGAATACGCCGCACATGCTGAGGCAGGATGCCTGTTTTGTTGCCCTTCTCACGATTTTTTGTTGACATGACTCGAGCAATATCTTTTTTTGATAGATCATGCAGCTGGTATAAACGTACACCCAGTTCAAAATCAGGAATGGTCGCAATATCGAGGAACATAATACTCATGAGAACTGATCCTGGAACACTCCGGTAGACAGGTAACGATCGCCACGGTCACAAATAATAGAGACAATTACAGCATTTTCAGTTTCGCGTGATAGCTCCATTGCTGCCGCTACAGCACCACCCGAGGAAATGCCCGCAAAAATGCCCTCCTTTTGTGCCAGTAGTCGCGTGGTGTCTTCTGCCAGCTGCTGACTGACATCTATTGTTCGATCCACATTTTTTGCTTCAAATATTGAAGGTAAGTATTCTTTTGACCAGCGACGTATGCCGGGGATAGCTGAACCGTCTGTCGGCTGCACGCCAATGATTTGTATGCCAGGCCTAACTTCTCGGAGATAACGTGAAGTCCCCATGATGGTTCCAGTGGTCCCCATCGATGAAACAAAATGAGTAATGCTGCCATCAGTGTCCCGCCAGATTTCTGGGCCAGTAGTTTTGTAATGTGCGTCAGGGTTATCAGGATTTGAAAACTGGTCCAGTACTCTGCCTTTGCCTGCCGCCTGCATCTCAAGCGCCAGGTCGCGCGCCCCTTCCATACTGGCTTCACGGCTGACAAAAATAATTTCAGCACCGTAAGCCGTCATGTTGACGACACGTTCGGCGCTCATATGTTCAGGCATAATCAGGATCATGTGGTAGCCCCTTAGGACAGCCACCATGGCAAGGGCAATACCTGTATTCCCACTGGTCGCTTCAATCAGTGTATCTCCGGGCTTAATTTCGCCCCGTACTTCCGCTGCAGTGATCATATTCAATGCAGGACGGTCTTTGACGGATCCAGCTGGATTATTTCCTTCAAGCTTTACCAGAATGGTATTATTCAGGCCTTCCGTCAGGTGTTTCAAGCGAACCAGAGGGGTATTGCCAACAAAGTCTTCAAGTTCTTTCATGATATCTGGAACAGGCTATCAGGCTGCTTTGTGTTCGTACAGGTGCACATCCCGCTGTGGGAATGGAATGCCGATTCCGGCATCATCAAATCGGGTCTTGATAGACTCATTGGTCTCGAAAAATACGTCCGAGTAATCTGCACTTTTTACCCACATACGAAAGACGAAATTGACGCTACTATCAGCCAGCTCTGCAACGGCAATCTGGTGTGGGGGATCAGAGAGAACTCGGCCATCCCCACTGACAATGTCTTCAAGAATATTGCGCACCTCTTTCAAGTCTGCATCGTAAGCGACAGCAACCGTCAGGTCGACACGGCGCGTCTCCTGGGTAGAATAGTTGATGATATTATCGCTGCCGAGTTTTGCATTCGGAATAATAATTGTTTTGTTATCAGAAGTGGTCAGGGTGGTGGTGAAGATGTGGATTGCATTTACCTTACCGGTAACGTCGGCTGCCTCGATTACATCACCGACCTTGAAGGGTCTAAAAATAATCAACAGAAACCCAGCTGCAAAGTTGGCCAGGGAACCCTGTAGCGCCAAACCGACAGCGAGGCCAGCGGCACCCAATATGGCAATAAAGGATGTTGTCTGTATACCGAGTTGACTCAGTGCCGCTACAATGACGAAGGCCATCGTGGTGATATAGGTAATACTGCTGGTAAACCCGATGATTATCTGGTCTACACTCCCTTTCGTCATGATTCGGGTAACAAGCTTTTTTACCCAGTTGGCGACTATCTTCCCTATAATGAAGATAGCGATTGCGGCAAGTAACTTCAAGCCATACTGGACAGCGAATTCCATACCCATATCAAAATATACACTCGCTTTATCGGTGTCGATAATATTGCTCACCTGTTTGATTACAGAAGTTGCTTCCGCTGCATTAGCCATTATTAATTCTCCAACAAATCACTTTAAAACATACTGTTTGCAGCCTGTCCGCCAAGTTTCAGGCTTTACTCGTCAGCGGTGGTGCACAATATCGGCGATAGTAGCGCCAACGATAGTCTTATGAAAGCCCCGCCTGACCTGGTACAAGCCAGCTTAATCATTTCCTTTGCCCGATCAAACTTAGGGAACCTCTGATCAATTCATGAACTCGTATCTTACGCCTAAAATATCCAGTTTTTTCGTTTTAAACCTTCGCAATAGCTAGCTATTACGTGCAATTTACGCCTCAAACCTGAATATTTTAGATCGCAATCTACTTCGTCCAGACACATCAGAGGTTCCTTTAGTTTTAAAGGCCATAATCTAATGAAGCAGAATCACGCTGAGGGTAGCACTTCAACGAATTAATAGAGGGAATCAAGCTGAATAGGTAAAATCAACATGCCTGCATGTGCTCAACCAGCATCTGCACAGATCGTTTACCGCGAAATTCATTTATGTCCAGCTTATAGACCACATGTACTGTATCACGAGCCATTGCATCATCCCCTTCTCTAATATTAAACATAATTGCATCAATATGTGTATTACCGTCGGAAAGCTGCATTTTTAAGTGGTATTTTCCTACTATACGCTTATCGATGACTATAAAATCACCCTCAAATAACGGTTCTGGAAACAGTTGCCCCCATGGACCCGCCTGACGCAGCGATATGGCAGTACTGATGTCCAGTTCAGCAGTCGTCAGTTCACCATCTGTCAGAAATACCTTTTCCAGAGGCATGCTTCCAAGTTGACGTTCCACCTCTTCATTAAAGGCCAGACTGAATGTTTCGAAACTTTCGTTCGGTAATGATAAACCCGCTGCCATAGCATGGCCACCAAATTTATTGATAAGACCGGGATGTTGTGCGGCTACAGCAGCCAGTACATCTCGAATGTGCAAGCCTGGAATTGAACGGGCTGAGCCCTTTAGCCCCTCCTGCGCATCACCTGCCGGAGCAAAGGCTATCACTGGACGATGAAAACGTTCCTTAATCCTTGCTGCGAGTATACCGATCACACCCTGGTGCCAGTTCTGGTCATAGAGACAGAGGCCGACAGGCATCATTTTTGTTTCATCTATTTGAATTTTTTTCAAATCGTTGAGCGCCTTTACTTTCATTTTGTTCTCAATCGTTCGACGTTCCTGATTTATGTTGTCAAGATGGACGGCTATCTTGTGTGCCGTTTCATGTTCATCAGTCAGCAAACATTCAATACCAATCGACATGTTTTCTATACGACCGGCAGCATTTAGGCGTGGCGCAACGGCAAACCCCAGATCAGCTGCAGTCAGATTACCCGGCATACGGTTTGCTACATCAATCAGGGCAAGTATTCCCGGGCAGGCCTGTGCTCTATTGATGCGTGCCAGACCTTGCTTGACCAGTATTCGATTGCAATGATCCAGCGGTACGACATCCGCGACCGTCCCCAGGGCAACCTTATCCAGCAACTCAGCAAGGTTTGGTTCTGTTAGTCCCTGTTCAGTAAACCAGCCTCTATCACGCAGTCTGGATCTGAGAGCAAGAAGTAAATAAAAAGCAACACCCACACCGGCGATATTCTTGCTCGGGAATTCATCCCCCGGCTGGTTGGGGTTGATGATGACATTGGCATCAGGCAACTGATCACCCGGTAAATGATGATCAGTTACCAATACCTCTATCCCCTGCTCTCTCGCCATTGCAACCCCGTCAATACTGGTAATGCCATTATCAACTGTAATAATCAGGTCGGGCTTATGTTGCACAGCAACGTCTACAATTTCAGGTGTCAACCCATAACCAAACTTGAATCTGTCTGGAATCAGAAAGGAAACATGTTTTGCACCCATGGTCTGTAGACCCTTCATCATGATAGCTGTTGAGGTGGCACCGTCGGCATCAAAATCACCAACAATAAGGATTTTTTGCTCATTTCCCAATTTGTCTATGAGTAAAGATGTTGCCTCCTGTATTCCCATCATAAGATAAGGTGATGGTAGACGGTTCAGGCCATAGTCGAGTTCATCATAGCTGGAAATATTCCTTGCCAGATATATTCTATTGAGTAGAGGCGTTAACGTGTTACGAAGATAAATTCCTTCTGGAATCTTACGTCGACGAATTATTACTGGAATGGTATTCATAATCTCATCATATCAAAACTCACCAAGCTTCCCATTCTAATTGACACAAAAAGAATACCTGTTCAACTGTTTTTCTATCCTGACTCAGCGTTATATTATTGTGCCAATAGTAGAATTTATTAATAAGCTATAAATACACAGTGGGTTAAACAAACTGTCGGATACTCAGTATGCCCAGGGTATATAGAAAATGGCTTTGCCATGTATGAATTAAGGAAGCCCTGATGTGTCTGGACGAAGTAGATTGCGATCTAAAATATTCAGGTTTGAGGCGAAAATCGCACGTAATA
>JAADJE010000105.1 GCA_013150915.1 Gammaproteobacteria bacterium | reverse complement strand
GCTGGTTATGCAGAAACCAAGACTGACACCAAGTACAAGATGATTGGTGCAGGTATGCGTTACGACTTCTAAGTCAACCCGCAATACATAAGGACGGGGCCTTCGGGTCCCGTTTTTTTTTGCCTGAAAATTGTGTAGATCCGTTGGATTTAACAGAAATGACGAGAGTATTCTTTTCTCATTATCGGGGAAATTACATTACGCCTCGCCTTTCAATTTAGGTGTCTCTCACGTATCGTTCACGCTAGGTTGATTAAGGATTTGCTATGACTAAGATAGGATAGGTATCATTGGTGGTACCGGCTATACCGGGGTGGAGCTGATAAGGTTGTTGGCAAGACACCCGCAGGCTGAGTTGGCGGTTATCACTTCTCGCGGTGAATCGGGTCGTCGTGTATCAGAGATATTCCCCAGTTTGAGGAACGTTTGTGAACTGACTTACGCCCTGCCTGACAGTAATAGCTTTTCAGGTTGTGATGTGGTGTTTTCAGCTACACCCAATGGCATTGCTATGACCATGGCACGTGAATTGATGAGTGCTGGGATTCGTTTCATCGATCTGGCTGCTGATTTCCGGATTAAGGATGTTGCGGTCTGGGAGCATTGGTATGGCATGGAGCACGCCTGTCCTGAGTTGTTAGACGATGCTGTTTACGGCCTGCCTGAAGTAAATCGGGAGGCGATTCGGACGGCCAGGCTGGTAGCCAATCCGGGCTGTTACCCGACTGCAATTACTCTGGGTTGGTTGCCGCTTTTAAAAGCAGGGCTGGTTGATGTTGGTGATCTGATTGCTGATGCAAAATCCGGTGTATCGGGTGCTGGCAGGGGGGCCAATGTTAGAACCTTGCTGACAGAAACAGCAGATTCGTTTAAGGCCTATGGCTTGACAGGGCACCGCCATCATCCTGAAATTGAACAAACCTTATTGCAATTATCCGGCAAGTCACCTGGGCTTGTATTTACGCCGCATTTAGCACCAATGATCCGGGGTATTCATGCCACACTTTATGCAAAATTAGTCACTGAACACGCTACTGATTTGCAGGCGCTGTACGAAGAAGCCTATGCTGATGAGCCCTTTGTTGATGTGATGCCAGCAGGTTCTTTACCAGAGACACGCTCTGTACGTGGATCGAATATTTGCCAGATTGCTGTCTACCGGAATGAGCGGAGGGTGATCGTTCTGTCTGTGTTGGATAATCTTGTTAAGGGGGCTGCCGGTCAGGCGGTGCAAAACTTCAATTTAATGTTTGCCTATGATGAAAAAACAGGGCTGGAGATTGTTCCACTTGCGCCATAATCCTGATTTTCTCAGTGCTATACCAAAGATATACCAGGGTGTGAATGATGTTTAATGATGCCAGGACTAGTCTGGAGATAAGGGCAGCGGCAGATTCTGGATGGAAAATCCGCTTGATGTCGGTTCTCATCGTTGCGTTGTTCATGACAATTGTTGCGGCCTATGTTTTTGGAAAATACCGTGCAGAGGTAGAATGGCGGCAAGCCATTGAGGCATTGGATGCTCTTGAAAGTAATTTTACAGCCGTAGTCCTGGAAAATGAAAAATTAAAAGAGAGTCTTGAGTTCGAGAAAGCAAAAAGCAGTAGAGATCTACAGATAAAACGGCAGGCCTATGATGAGGTTGCGCAGACACTGGTATCGACCAGCAGGGAAATTACCAGTTTAAGAGAAAATATCCGGTTTTATGAGAGTATTATTAAAGGTGATGAGAATAAACAGGGATTACAAATTAAAACTGTTTCATTACAGTCAGATGGGACTGTAGGGAATTACCGTTACAGGGTGATCATTGTAAACAGCGATTATGGCAAACAAAAATCAAAAGGTAAGCTGCTGATTGAAGTCGAAGGATTAATGGAAGGTAATCTAAAGACGATAAAAGTGCCTACAGGGAGTGCTGGCAAGGACGCACAATTGTTATTTAAATATTTCCAGAGAGTCGACGGCCTGGTGACGATACCCGATGGTTTTCTGCCCCAACGGCTGCATTTAACGGCCCGTCTGTCTGGTAAAAAGACTGAAAAAAAAGAAAAATGGTATAATTGGAACATATTGCTTAATAAAGGATTGCCAGAACAGGGCTGAAATCTTTTGAAAGTGAACCAGGCGAATGGCACATTTGGAATAGGAGAGTATTATGCTAGGTAAAAAGCCAACACCCACGGTTGTGGAAAAACCGACGGACAAAATAGATACACTAATTGGGCCGAATACTGAGATTAAAGGAGATGTCGTTTTTTCAGGAGGCTTACGTGTCGATGGAAAATTAACCGGAAATATTTCGGCACAGGACACCAGTAATAAGAGTTTGCTGACAGTGAGTGAGCAAGGTGAGGTCAGCGGTAATGTATTAGTTCCCCATGTCGTCATTAATGGTCTGATCAATGGTAATGTAACATCAAGCGGTAAGGTTTTATTGCAGAGTAAGGCGAAAATTGTTGGTGATGTCTATTATTCCTCTATCGAGATGGAGCTGGGTGCAACTGTCAACGGCAGTATGGTTTGTGAGACGGCCAGAGAGTCATTACGAAAGGATGCCAGCATTGCGTCGATAGCCAAAAATGATACAAAAAACAAAATACTGGATCAGGTTACTCGGGATTGAAATACTGTAATTCGGGGGCATCTCTATTCATGAATTAATAGAGATGTTCTTTACACTTATGGAGTTAATCAAATGGGCGAAGTTGCAACGGGTATTGATTCATCACTGATTTTTACCGACCAGGCGGCGGCAAAAGTAAAAAGACTGATTGAAGAAGAAGCAAACCCAAAATTGATGCTACGCGTTTATGTGACCGGCGGCGGTTGTTCCGGCTTCCAGTATGGCTTTGAGTTTGAGGAGAATGAAACAGAAGGCGATACCCGTATCGTCAATGATGATGTCGTGTTATTAGTAGACCCGATGAGCTTCCAGTATCTTGTGGGCGCCGAGGTTGATTATAAGGATGATCTGGAAGGTGCCAGGTTCATTATCAACAACCCCAATGCCCAGACCACCTGCGGCTGTGGGTCTTCTTTTTCTGTTTGATTTGTTTAAAAAAACTTTTCGAGCTTGTCGTCAGGCCAGAAAGACCCCCCCCAGAATAACCGGATGACGTGCACCGGTGACAGCTGGCAGGTTTCCCGCCTTCTTTTCCATCGTCCGCCATGCCAGCCAGGCAAAGGCTGTTGCCTCAACGAAGTCAGGATCCAGACCTAATTTTTCCGTGCTGAAGATATCTGCTGCTGAAAGATGCCGTTGCAGGCGTTCCGTTAGATCACGATTGTGTACACCCCCTCCGCAGAGGTAAATCTCATTGTTGTCATAGCCCTCCCGGATAATAGGTAACGCAATAGAGTGAGCCGTTAGTTCTGCTAGCGTTGCCTGTACATCTTCGGCTTTAAGTTCCGTTACAAATGGGTAATTCGCTTCCAGCCAGTCCAGATTAAAATATTCTGTACCCGTACTTTTGGGGGGACTTTTACTAAAATAATCGTCGGCAATCAGCGAATCAAGCATTTTTTGGTCTACTGTGCCGCTGGCAGACCAACGGCCATTTTTATCGTATGCTACTCCTCTACAGGATAGTGACCATGAGTCCAGCAGGCAATTACCCGGCCCTGTATCGTAACCTGTGACAATATTCTTACTTTTTATTCGGGGCAATAATGTGATGTTTGCTATGCCGCCGATATTGACAATAACGCGTGGCCTGTCGGGGTCAGAAAATACGGCTTTATGAAAAGCAGGGAGTAAGGGTGCGCCCTGGCCACCAGCAGCGATATCACGGATACGAAAATTGGCTACAGTTGTGATGCCAGTGACTTCAGCAATAACGGATGGATTGCCGATTTGCAGACTGTAGGGGTGTTTGCCATCAGGTTGATGGCGTACCGTCTGGCCATGGCTGCCAATCGCCCTGATCTCCCCGGAGCTGTAGCCTGATTTTGAAATCAGATCCAAAGTGACTGCCGCATAAATTTCACCAAGCTCTGTATCCAGTGAGCAGAGTTCGTGTAGCGATTCAACTTTGCCAACAATCATGTTTCTGAGTTGACCAGAAATATGATCAGGGAAGGGTGTGTTAAGCACAGAAACTACCTCAATGACACCATTATCTTCAATGCGAAGCAATACGGCATCGATGGCATCCAGACTGGTGCCTGACATCAAACCTACATAGTAATTATCCATTAGATATGCACTTGTTCAGATGTACCTTAAGAAAGGGTGAATCAGGTGTTGGTAAGCTAACTGCCTGAAGAACTCATGCCCGCAGCAACATTCAGGCCATCAATATTATCAAGCTGTTTCTCCCAGTAGCGGGCAGAGCGTACAAAGTCAGCTTTCTGTGATGGCGGGATTGGCTTGCTGGCAGGCTGTCGAAAGGTGAGTGGATTTATATGTATTCCATTGATACGAAATTCGTAGTGCAGGTGTGGTCCGCTGACCAGACCGGTTGAGCCTACACGTCCGATTATCTGCCCCTGTTTCACCCTTGAACCCTTTTTGATCCCCCGGGAAAAGTTTGACATGTGGGCATACAGAGTGCTGTAGGTGCTACCATGGCTGATGATAATCGCATTGCCATAACCACCTTTGGGGCCAATATGAACGATTCTGCCGGCAGCGGTTGCTCTAACGGGTGTGCCGCGGCTAGCCGCATAGTCCACACCTTTATGGGCACGTGTCCTTTTCAATACAGGGTGGTAACGGGCCTTACTGAAGCGAGAGCTGATGCGGCTGAATTTAACGGGTGTTCGAAGAAAGGCTTTTTGCATGCTTCTGCCATCAGGAGAATAATAACGCAGTACGCCATCGTCATCTCTGTGGGCAATTGCACGATAGATCTTGCCATTATTGATAAACTCAGCAGCAAGTATATCACCGTGGGTTTTTTTACTGCCGTTGACATAGACATCTTCAAATATAAGCTTGAAGCGATCGCCAGGCTGCACATTTATTGCGAAATCAATATCCCATCCGAAGATTTCGGTCATGTTCATGGTCAGCGTGTCGCTGATACCCGCGACTTTGGCCGCAGTGTAAAGAGAGGAGATAACCTCGCCCTTCACTTTCCGGATATGGGTCGTTGTCGGCAGCCTTCGGCTGGAAATGTCATAGTTGTTGCCATTTTTACTTGCATAGACCCAGCTTAGTGCTGAATTTTCATAGATAAACGCATCACTGTTCGATCCGTCACTACTGAGGATATGCAGTGTCCTGCCCGGAGAGAGTCGTACCAACGGGTCACTGTTGTCAGAACGTGCGACCAGGGTTGCCGCTGCAACATTCAGGCCCAGGCGTTTGAGAATGATGTAAAGTGTGTCACCTTTTCTGACAGTGCTGGATTTCCACAAATCCGGTGATTCCTTCAATAGAGGCTTAAAGGAGAGGCCTGAGCCCGTGTCTGCAGGGGCAGCAGGAAGCATTGGATTGTGAATGGACACCGCCTGATTTTTTGTGGCCTGTTCCTCTGGAGAAGCTGCAAGGTTTTCGCCAGAAGCAACGGTGTTCTCAGTTAAGGATTCATCGGTAAGTTGAATGACAGACGGATAAACAGAATTTTTACTTTCCTTGCGATCAGGGTAAAGCATTACTGTGGCAAAAACGATGGCCAGAAGCAGGAACCAGTACCAGACCTTTTTACCGGAGCGTCTGGGTTCCGGTTCTTTGAAATCTCGATTATGATTTTGGGTCTGTGGCATGGTGTTTATCCATTACAAAATTGTTGCCATTTTACTCATTGTTTGCTGTTTGAGCCAGTCTACAGGGAGAATTAAATAGAGAGCGCCCTTTTTCAGCCTGTGCATTATTCTAACCGCCTGTGGTACTCTTTGTGCCCCTGAAAATGAGTAAATATGAGGCGATACAGATGGTGTCCGTTGATAAGTCACTGGCATTAATACGACGAGGTGCTGATGAGATTATTCCTGAAGAAGGCCTGGTCGAGCTTCTTAGAAGCGGTCGGCCACTAAAAATAAAAGCAGGCTTCGACCCGACTGCGCCGGATCTTCACCTGGGACATACGGTACTGATCAACAAGTTACACCAGTTTCAGGCGCTAGGGCATGAAATCCTCTTTCTGATTGGGGATTTTACCGGCATGATCGGCGACCCAACCGGTAAAAGTACGACCCGGCCCGCGCTGACACAGACGCAGGTGGATGAAAATGCACGAAGCTATCGGGAGCAAATCTTCAAAATTCTTGATCAGGATAAAACAAAAATTGTTTTCAATTCTGCATGGATGGGCAAGATGAGCGCGGCAGATATGGTCCAGCTGGCGGGCAAACACACAGTAGCGAGAATGCTGGAGCGTGATGATTTTCATAGGCGCTACACGGGCGGCATGCCAATCGCTATTCACGAATTTCTGTATCCCTTGGTGCAGGGCTATGACTCCGTTGTCATGCAGGCGGATATCGAGCTGGGCGGTACTGACCAGAAATTCAATCTGCTGATGGGTCGTGAGTTACAGCGTCAGTACGGGCAGGATCCGCAGACGATTATTACCATGCCAATCCTGGAAGGCCTGGACGGTGTACAGAAAATGTCTAAATCGCTGAATAATTATATTGGCATCAATGACCGACCTGGCGAGATGTTCGGCAAGCTCATGTCGATTTCGGATAATTTAATGTGGCGTTATTTTGAATTATTGAGCTTTCAGACCCTGGATGTGATTGATGGCTGGAAACGGGAAGTAGAACAGGGGATGAACCCCAGGGATGTGAAATTCAGACTTGCGGGTGAAATAACGGCCCGTTTTCACTCACAATCAGCGGCAGAGGCCGCACAACAGGAATTTATTGATCGATTTAGTAAAGGGGCTATGCCGGAGGACATGCCGGAGGTAACGTTACATTCGGATGAAGGTGCATTACAGATAGCAAACCTGATAAAAGATGCCGGCCTGACACAAAGTACGTCGGATGCACTGCGTATGATCAGACAGGGAGCTGTCAAAATCGATGGCGAAAAAGTAGCCGATACAAAGCTTGCAATTAAGACTGGAAGTACCCACATTTACCAGGTGGGTAAGCGACGTTTTGCACGGGTATCGGTCAACTAGAATTAACAGAATTACCTTCAATGGAGGAAAGCGGAGAGTAAGCCTTGCCGTGTGTTTTCGCAGTAATGTGATGGTTTTCCTGCAAGGGCTTTCGGGAGAAAAGAATTACCGGGCGGGGCAATCAATATTATTTCAATATTAAGTGAAATAATAGGTTGACGATACTGCAGGCTGGCGTATAATGCGCACCCTCGCTGGCCAGAACGGAAACGTTCGGGGCCCGATCTTTTAAAATTTGAAACAAGCAATTGTGCAGACGCTTCTGTTGATTCTGAAGATTTCCAGAATAGTGAAAAGTCGATACTAACTGTATTTTACAGTGAAATACCGACAGGTTCACAAAAAATACAAGTCGTCCTAAGGGGCGCACTCCATGTTTTAAACTGGAGAGTTTGATCCTGGCTCAGATTGAACGCTGGCGGCATGCCTAACACATGCAAGTCGAACGGAAACGACGAGAACAATCCCTTCGGGGTGCGTCCTCGGGCGTCGAGTGGCGGACGGGTGCGTAACGCGTAGGAATCTACCTTATAGTGGGGGACAACTCGGGGAAACTCGAGCTAATACCGCATAATCCTTACGAGGGAAAACAGGGGATCTTCGGACCTTGTGCTATTAGATGAGCCTGCGTCGGATTAGCTAGTTGGTAGGGTAATGGCTTACCAAGGCAACGATCCGTAGCTGGTCTGAGAGGATGATCAGCCACACTGGGACTGAGACACGGCCCAGACTCCTACGGGAGGCAGCAGTG
>JAADJE010000040.1 GCA_013150915.1 Gammaproteobacteria bacterium | reverse complement strand
CCGCCGTCGCGTTTTGAGAGCCAACGAAAAACATCGCCAGCACAAGGCACAGACAAACCAGATTGTTCAAAGGTGGCTTGTTCATTGTACGAACACCCTCAGGCCAGTCTCTGTTTGACTATATCATTTATTGTGTAATTTTTTGGGGGCGCGCAATTTGCGCCGGGGAGAATACCTTCACCGGCACTCCATTGATCATGTGGATCTCAGAACGCCATACACTCAAGAACGAAGTTTCCGGTGCATCCCGCACCTTCGTTATTTGCCAGGACAAGCAGGGGCTGAATATGGTGGCTACGCTGCATATCCTTATCATAGCGGTCTTTTTTAACAGAAACACAACCTGTTCTGGCAGGACGCAGATGTGGTTACCCTGTTTTATTAAGGTTATCCCGGGAACGGCCGACACCCGCTGGTTGAAACAGGCTTTTGCGTAACCGGCAGTTATCGAAAGCTGGCTGAATATCAGCCAAACAATAACCTAAGGAAAAGTGATTGTCTGTGCCAGATGGAAGGGGGCGCAGTATGCGAACGGGGCCATACCTCTTTGGGAAAGCCCGGACCTGTAGTTTTGTTCGAGATCTCTCATGGAACCTGGGAAAATTTGTCACACTGCCAACCTGGCGTGTTGGTACCCTCTGTGCTGCCTGTCTTTCACTGTCTATCGTCAGCTGTGGCGGTGGTGGCGGCAATACACAAAGTGCATCATCACCTGCCGGTAACTCGTTTGTTCGTGCCCAGAAGGGACCGTTTCAAGCCGGCAGCAAGGTGGTTCTGTACGAACTCGATGCGAGCGGTCAGCGAACCGGGCGCACAACTATCACCACAACAGCCGAAGTCGGGCTGTTTGTTGCCGGGACCACCTGGTCAGGAGCAACGGAGGCCGAAGTTACCGGCTACTACTTCGATGAATCGAGCGGTACCTTCGGGGCACAGCCAGATACGTTGACAGGGTGGATCAATTTACCATCTGCGCAAATTCAATATATCAATCTGCTTACCCATTTTTCGTTGGCACGTACACGCAGCCTGGTCAGCGCTGGTCAATCCCTTAGCGTTGCACGCATTACGGCATTCAACGAAATACGTACACTTTTCAATCTTAAAACGGAAAATGCGGATGCGCTTGCGTATCTTGATCTTACCGATGGTACAGGAGTCTGGTCAGTTGATAATGCAAACCTGATGCTGTTTAGTACCGCTGTTATGATGGCCGGGCTTCAGCAGAGTGATATCGACGATATGCGTGATGACATTGCGGACGACGGCATCATCAATGGCATTGCAATGCCATTCTGGATACGAACGGCGGTATATGCCGGCATCGTCGACCTTGAGGCGGCAAAAATACGCCTGGAGACCTTGCCGGGGGTGGTTGACGCCCCGGGTTTCAGCACACTGGGTTCCACCTTTCCTTTCTGGGTAGACCTGACAGACGACTCCGACGGTGATGGTCTTTCGGACCAGGCCGAGGTACTGGTAGAAGGATCAGATCCGTTATCATCTGACACTGATTCTGATGGCATGCCCGACGGCTGGGAAGTCAGCTTCGGCTTCGATCCTCTTGTTGACGATGCGTCAGGTGATCCAGACGGCGATGGTCTGACTAATGTCCAGGAATATCTAAGCCAGACCAATCCCAACGCCAGCGACACTGACGGCGACTCGTATACAGATGGTAATGAATTGAACAATGGCGGTGATCCGAACGACAAATTGAGTCTGCCCCTGGCCATCACGTCATCACCGGGCCCCGATGGCGAAACCGGATTTAATTACACCTATGCAATACAGACCACATGGGCTGGCGCAAATTTCTCGCTGGACAGTGCGCCACCCGGCATGAGCATAGATGCTTCAGGTGGCTTGATCAGCTGGACCCCGGCGCTGGCACAGCCAGGCAGCTTCAGTGTTTCGGTACGGGTGACATCCGGTCTGTATAGCACCGTCCAGTCCTATGTGCTTACGACGGTGCCGGGAAATACGGGAGACATCAATGAAGACGGCAAGATCAACGGTAAGGACATCCTGCTGGGCGAACGTATTGTTTTAGGCTTGATGGTTCCTTCAGCACAGCAAACGATCCGGGCCGATCTTTCTGCAGACGGGAATATTCAAGGTAATGACGTCGTTATGATTCAGCGTATGGCGCTGGGACCGTAAGAGGTAGATATGAGCACACCAACCCGATTATTAAACTATATTGCACTTCTTCTGATTTGCGTGCTTTTCTCAGGTTGCGCCGGCATGCAGGCGATATCAAATTACGCACGCAGTGGCGACACGGTAATGATTTCACTGGGTGGTACCGACAGCAACGCCCTAGTTTCCGTTATCCGCAAAGAAAACGTTACTATAAGCATTACAGACTCTCTGGGTAACAGTTATCCGGTCAAGGTACGCAACCTGTTTCGGGTTAATGGTGACCCTACCAGCGGTTACGCTTTTCGTTCTCCCACAACTACCATGGTATACGACAACTATGTCGATCCGCACCAGGGACTGTGGCTCGCCGTCATTGATCTGGTGGATCCGGTAAGCGGTACCCCGGTGCCCCTGGCTCTGGGTAGTGCAACGCTAACCGTTAGTTCTGCTGACATACAGAACTGGTTTGATCCCACGAGTTACGGATGGTCCTGGACAAATGGCAACCTGAACAGTGTGGCCATCGAGATTCTTGCAGGAACCGGGACACCCAATCCGATGAACTACCTGGGACCTGTCTCGACAGCGCCACTGGACAGCCTGGAGCCGAATCCCCAGGTGGAAGTTACTGCGACTGGAAGCTCCGGCAGCGATATCGGTGGCGGCCTGTTTGTGTTCAGCTTCCAGAACGCCGATTTCAGTGAGGCACTTAGTAGCCCACGCGCTGTAGTCACAGTCCCGGACCCGAATATCCAGATTCTGAGTAATCTTGCGGATCAGGGAGATGGCACGTCGAAACTGAACGTGGTTATCGTAAATCCTCATGGGTTCAAAACCGGTAACGACAAGGCAGGCCTGGTAGCCGGCCAAAGTCTGCGTCGAAGCCTTCGGTTTAGCCTGGTATGGTCTTCCGGTAACACCACGGTGAACGATGCTAACTGGCAAAGCCTGTTGCTACTTGATAGTGGTAGTTATTTTGATCTGGACGGCAACGATATACCGGCGTTGGCGCCAAGTATGACTAAAACGCGTTAAGGCATCGAATCAAAACCGGTTGCCCGAATGTGGGGTTTTTCAGTTTTAAATAATTTGCCAGTTTATTCAAAGCTTTCATCCCGTGCACGGTCCCGCTGGTCTTCCCGTTCGCGTATATTTCTTATTTCTTCCTGTAATTTTGTATGCTGACTTCTGGCCCATGCTCTCACTTCTTCGTTGTCATGCTCATAGAGCTCCTGGTACAGAACAGCCCGCCTCTGGAGGATATCTGCTCGCGAACCGCTCCATGACCTTGGCCTCAGTGCATCAGCAAGATTTTCCAGGACACCTTCTAAAACAGGCGCTTTATCAAAAATCCTGTAAACAAAAGGTTTCCATTCATATTTTCCTGTTTCATCTGATTTTTTGAACGCCTTCACCACAGATGCGACTAATGGATAACGAGAAGGCGGATCTTTCTCGCACCAGGATAAAAGCGCACTGTCTGAAATTTGACTGAGCGGATTTTCATGCCGTTCAAAATCATCAATGAACATCCTTTGGCGCTGATAATCCTCAACATCATCCCCTTTCAAAAAAATATCCAGAAATACTGTGGGCTGCACTTCTGCTAATTTGTTGAGCAGCCGGGGATAGTCAAAGGAATACGCGCGGTTTTCTGAAATTGCCTGCTTAAGGTTCTGGCACATTATTGTGGCAGCATGAATACCCTTTGATCCGTCAAGTAAAATGCTGACAACTTCTGCCAATTCATAATCATGGTTATTCTGCCTCCTCCGCTCTTCCCCAAAGGAGTATGCTGATAGCATATCCTGCGCCACTGTCATTACGCGACCGGAATATTCCGATGAATTCTTTTTTCGCCCATGAAAGCGCATATTGAGGATTTCAAGGGCAACATCTACACCACCCTCTTTAGAAAGTATCTTCCTCAATATTTGAGCCAAATCATCATCATTTATGGGTTCATGTGCACTACCCCACGCGAGACAATTGAACTGATGAACCGGAGCTTTTCCAATATCCAGGGCTTCGTGCAACCGCTCTATACCTCTTTGGTCAATAGTGGAGGTCGTCTGTATAATTGGAAAATATTCCCCCAGCACGTCATCTTTGACTAAATCATCAAGTGTTGCGTTATAGAACGGTGAGTCTATTTTTGCGCACGATGAGAGAAATCCTAGCAAGGCACTAATCTGGCGCACTTCAGGTGGGGTCTTTACAAGCGCGCCATATAGAGTCTGAAAAAGTTCTTTTTTATCACTGCTCCCCTCTGCCAAACCCATACCAAAACTTGCCAGTCTTGTAGTGTGCGTTGACACGAGGTCTGGTAGCAATGCATTCCATGTCGCAGCATCTTGTGCAACTGCTACACCGATCTTGCGGGTCGTTTCTTCTGCACGGCGATAGCCGGCAGAAGCATCTTCCTCATCATCATCAAAATCGTCTTCCAAATTAAAGGTGCCATGTTGGCCTGAAAGCGCAAAAGTACGTGCTTTTTCTAAAAGGTTATTCGGCTTTAAAAGTTTCTCAAGCTTATAGAGCCTTCCCCTGACTTCATCATCAAAGCCCTTGCTGTCGAAACGTATAATTCCACGCACAGCAATCCAACCGTCATTCCATGCTCCTTGTTCCAGAATTTTTTTGGTTGAATCCTCCAGCGCGTCAAACATTCCGCCTTTTGTCCATAGCCCACGTAGATTATTGGCCAGGAGTTTTTTTGCCTGCTCTGAAATTGGTCGGTCTGAAAGGACCGCACGCATGCAAATCCTGATAACGGCACCAAACCAGCGGGTTATTTCTTCTTGTGTATTTGGGTGATACCCGTAATCCCGGGGCCATGCCCCAAAACCAAACTCATGTGACGCGCTAAAATGCCACGTTTCCAACGCAGCATCGAGCAGTAGAAGCCCTAGATCCTGTTTGTCCTGATCTTCAGATTCCAACAGATTTTCGACAACCTTTGTCCTGGCTTCAATAGACGCATGTGTACCGGACAGATAAATATAAAAAAGTGATTTGAGCACATCACGTGTGGAGTTATTGTTTTCGTTTTTGTCTTCCGATAGCGCATAACGGCACAGCAGCTCTACACTTCTATCGAATAGTGCTGGATCGTAAGCCAAATGCCTAAGCAGGCGAACAAACTCACTGAAATGGGTATTGTTTCTTGAGGTAAATATGCTTCCATCGCTCCCGTTTGCGACTCGCTCTATGGCTTCAAGCGTTTTGCCCGGTGATACCGGTGCAATATTGTTGAGAACATTAATTCCCAGACTATTTAGGTTATTGATTGACTTCCCAATCCAGCCATCCTGATCGAGCCAATCATTGACGATATCGATAGCTGCATCACAGTCATGAAGATAACTTAAACGGCGCGTAAATGACCTTATCAGCCTTTTTGAATTCCCGATAAACCCATCCACGATTGTGTCTTTTGGAATGGATTCAAGTGCACGCCTGGCAAGGCGGTTTGCGATAGCGTGCGGGAGTACAGCCCGCCAGACGCTTCGCGATTGAACAAGATTCCGTTCTTTGAACTCGGAAATATCACGATATAAATCGGTACAAGATTTACCAACAAGAGAAGCAAGGAACTTAATCTCTGATTTTTCTGAGCTTGTGTCTGTTCCTTCGAATGAATAAACAAGTGAGCATACTTGCGCTGAGACGAGCATGCTTTTATTTGGGTTATGGCGCTGCCAGAAAAGTCTCTCGAATAGCTGATCGTTACGAAATCCTGACAGGGTCTCGCCCTGCTGAACAGTGTTTGCAAGTGCGATAGCCACGCGCGCATTACCGCCAGAAAAACTTGCAATTGTTCTTGCGTCGACTTGTCCAATATGGGCAAATCGTTTATTAATCAGTTTTTCAATAATTTCTTCGCTGGCAGGTTCAAGTCTGAAAACACTTGTTTCTTCTGGAAGATCGTCCCGCACATCGTATTCGACTGTAAGCAGACTGACGGTGCTTTGCTGCCTGGAACAGGTTTTTGTCAAACGGTGATGTAAATCCGGAGGACAGTTATCGATAATTAGTATTGCTCGTGTTTTATCGTTAATGAGCTGATTGGCGATCGTGACTGGATCAGGGGCAGGGCTATCAGATATGTCAGTATAGATTGCCAGGTATTGGTTAAGCGCGTTCTCCCCCACTCTATTATCGAATAACGCCTGAACAAGCCTTGTTTTTCCAACGCCAGACAATCCAGTCAACCGCACGGATGTTCCTGGTGTCGATAGGGCGGAGCAAAGTTTCAATAAACCGTCTTCAACTGATAATCCCTTCTCAGCAGTTGCAGCTCCATCATGCAGCCGCAACCCATCATCGAGAAGATACTCCTCATCGATTCCGCCCGGAGCGTTCGCCCAGTTTTCATATGGCCGCCACCCTTTTAGAGGCTTTCCTATTTTGTTGCGTACCCATAGGATCATGGATGGGTGAGAGCGGACCCACGTTGCAATGCGCCCACGATCCAGAAACTCCAAATGAAGGTTTTCGTGGTTAATTTCATTGGCCACTGCTTCCTTCATAGCATGAATTCGGTTTTCAAGAGCCTTATCCGTTGTGGAACCGGTCGAACTGACAATGATATAGGCCCCATTTTCTTGTATAAGCGCCTTAATGGACGCCCTCAAGATACCCTTCGGGCACATTTCCTTGATGATTTCCGCCCTTGGCATATCAGGTTTTTTGACCTGAAAGCCTGTTATATTCTTTGGGACAAAACTCGTGACAGGGGGCGATATATTGTCTCGAACAACCACATCCAAACCTCCATCAGCGGCATCCTGATGGCCACCCCATTTGATTCCTTTCGTCGGCAAACCTGCAAATCTATAGTCCGCTTCACACAATAAGCCTATTAAATCACGCAGGTCTGCATCGCCCAATGCGGCAATATCATCCCCGGTAATTTCAACTAATGTAGACATATATTTTTATGCAATCCGGGATAGGTGAAAACTTCATATACAGAAAATGGGATGGAGGGATCAAATTTGGATTCCCCTAGTCACCTTTCTCTTTCCTTCATTCACAAATATCGATCATTCCCGCCCGCTTGTTCACACCGGCCAGTATCGGGCTGGACGTTGATTCCGGCATACCAGCATCGGTAGCCAACGTAGCTGCCTCAGTGATCGCATCGTCCATCCGCGCGGCCAGGTCCGAGAAGATACTATCCATATCCTGCTCGCGCAGCCCCGCTTTTTGGCCGGTCTGGTAGAAATGTCGTAGCTGGATCTGGTTGAGGCGATAATAACTCTTGTCCCCGATCGACATCGCCAGCTTAACCTTCTGAACCGGGAATTCTTGATAAGGTGCAGCAGACATCACGTCATAAATTGGCGTCAGCCGGTAGCCACCCGGGGTGAGAAAGATGGAGAAGTTCTTGGCATGTCCATCGATAGCGGCCTGCAGCCAGAATATGACTTGT
>JAADJE010000054.1 GCA_013150915.1 Gammaproteobacteria bacterium | reverse complement strand
GCGTACCCATTGGAAGGCTGGCTGACGCGACAAGCCGCAAGCGAGTGATAATGGTCGCCCTCCTGGCATGGAGTGCCGTCACTTTTGCCACAGGTTTTGCGAAAAGCTTTTTCGCCATGTTCCTGTACCGGGCGGGCGTGGCGAGCGGTGAGGCGGGGGTATCACCCTCGTCAGGCGCTATTATTGCCGACTTGTTTCCACGCGAGAAATTTGCTCTGCCGATCAGTATTTATACCATGAGTATTTATATCGGCGGTGGACTTGCCCTGATCCTGGGCGGCTGGATTTTGGAGACCTTTAAAGGGGTGGAAATGGTTGCCGTTCCACTGCTTGGCGAGATGGCACCGTGGCGGTTTAGTTTTGTTGCCGTAGCATTATTGGGTGTTCCCTGGCTTCTGGTACTGGCGATATTCCTTCGTGAACCCCCTCGTCATGAGTACACGACCTACCAGCAACAAGACAGCAAAAACAGATCCATACCCCTTAAGGAAGTTGCCAGATTCTTATTCAAATACCGGCACTTTTTCGGCAGCCATTTTGCTGGATTTACATTGACCCTGGTCCCGACGAGCGCATTACTTGCATGGATACCGACTATCTTGATTCGTATATTTGGGGTGCCGATTGAAGAAGTAGGCCGCACTTTCGGTGTCTTATATGCGGTTCTTGGGATTGCTGGAGCCTTTGCTGGCGGGTGGTTATCCAATTTCCTCACCGCGAAGGGCCGCAAGCAAGCGCCACTTGAACTCGCAATGCTCGCTCAGCTCGGAGTCTTGGCCAGCGCGGTAGCATTAACATTAATCACCAATCAAACACTGGCAATAGTTATCAGCGGTGCGAGTGTCTTTTTTATTGCTCCCGGCATCTCTCTCGCAGTAGCTGCGTATATTGCCGTAACACCAAACCGGATACGTGCACAGATGAGTGGCTTGTATCTCATGGTGACGGGTATTCTTGGCATTGGTACCGGGCCCGTGATTGCAGCGATAATTACGGACTATGTGTTCGTCGATGAGAACATGCTGCATTATTCCATTGCTGCCCTGGGTGTCGCATTTTTCGTCGTTTACTTCCCAATACTGATCTATGCACGTAAAAAGATGTTAGCTTTGGATCTTTGGTGAGACGATTTATGCCTGTCACCAACTTGAACTACCACGGGCGTTTTAGCCACACTGCTGCCCGCGTTCAGGGACAGGAGAAATTGGTGTACGTACACTGGCAAACTCGTTTCCACTCAACTAATCGACCACTTACCCATGCATGCATTTTGTGTCGCTGACCAACGTTTTCTCACTGCCGGTACTGATCGCCGCAAAGTTGTATCGGTGTAGTTGGCAATTGGAGTTGTTCTGCAAATGGATCAAGTAACACCTGCGCATCAAATCATTTTTCGGCACTTCCAAGAACGCCGTGAAAACTTAAATATGGATCGGTGTGTCCGCTTACATGCTCATTGCCATTATCAAAAAAGCTATTCAAACTCGACCTCAGTCTGTAGACAATTCTATAGATTTTTGAACGTGACCATTTTCGAGAAAATGCCTTTAAACTAAGTACTTGTAGGCAGTGATTACACATCGCAACTAAGCGAACCATCTAACCAATTGAATTTATTCAATTAATATTCAGGACACTAGTAATGGACAATGATAACGTATCCAGAATTGATCCTTAAATCAGAGAATCCCAAAATGAAAATTATCAATATGAAATGCCATGTTGTCGAAATACCTCTTTCGAAGGAATTTCGAGTCGCCCATTCGAATGCTCCGTTGAGATCTTTTCCTGAATACCTAGTCGAAGTGGACACAGACGAAGGCATATCGGGAGTCGGGTCGTGTGGGTTTTATCAATTACTTCCTAATTGGGATAAGTACTTGGAAACATGCGTAAAACCTTTCTTGCTGGAAGAGATTAGCGACCCCTGTTCCATCGAGAAATTTGTAAATCATTATCGTGTCAAGCCATTCGGTGTTGACATTTCACCCAGGCCGAGCTGTGTGGAATTGGCCTTATGGGATATCATTGGAAAAAAGGCGAATTTACCAATTTACAAGCTACTGGGGGGAACGAAAAACAAAATTAAAGCATATGCTTCGGTTTTAGAACCATACCCTTTGTTGACAGTCAAGGAATGGGTGAAATTTGTCAGGGATATATACAGCGAGGGATTCAAAGCAGTGAAACTGCACATCGGCGCACAATACCCTGATCCTAAGAATATCCTGGATGTTGTAAAGGCCATACGAGATGATCTCGGCAACAACATTGAAATAATGGTGGATGTCATGCAGGCTTGGCTTACGCAGCCATACGACTTTCCTGCAGTATTAAAGCTGGCGCGGGGGCTCGAAGATTATGGGGTGACATGGCTTGAGGAACCACTGCCTCACATCAACAATCCTGACTTGAGTGCAAGGCTTTGCAACGTTACCGATATTGAAATTGCAGGAGGGGGGGCGATGTTTGGCTGGCCTGCCTATAAGAATTTGTTGGAAAGAGATGCTCTTGACATCGTTCAACCTGATGTGCAATTCGCTGGTGGAATTTCAGAAGTCAGAAGAATAGCGTTCTTGGCTGAGGTGTATGGAAAGCGCTGCATACCCCATTTTTTCGGTTCTGGGATTGCATTGGCAGCGACACTCCATGTTTGTAGCTTGATCGATTCGCCCTATATTGAATACCCCTATCACCCACCATACATTACACCTGAATCCAGAGATGCGATGTTACAAGCGCCGATCAAAATAGACAAAAACGGGTATGTTGATGTTCCTGAAGGCCCTGGACTTGGGATTAAGCTAAAAGACTCCTGGAAAAGTTATCTGTGTAAATAGTCGATCCTGAATAACCCTGTTTTCCACAGATATTATGCCTGCAAACTACCCACGGTTGATCGCCGGTTGCCAAGCAATCCCCGTGATAGAGGTATCCCTGCGTGCAACAGAGTCGTGCTGCCTCGCTGAGGCCAGTAAAGCCCATAGACTGCGCCATATTTGGGCACAGAAAATCCTGAGTTGCCGCAGAATCAAGCGCAGGTTGTGCCCGGCACAACTGAGCATGACATTCATCTGATCACCCTCGGTGCCTTTGAGGTAATTGCGCCCCAATAAACCGTCGGATTTCAGGTGCCCAATCACCGGTTCAATCGCTTCTCTGCGCTTGAGCGAACATTTCAGGCGCTGGGTCTTGATACCGCGCTTCTGGCCCGCGATAAAAACCGTTGTTTGGGTTTCGCCATGGCCCCGATAACCCCGATCCACAAAAGCTTCTTCAATCACACTGCCGGTCATCCGGCGAACCTGTTCCAGTGCTTTTGTTAACGTGTGGCCATCATAAGGATTGCCCGGCAAGGCCATACCGCCCACTACAAAGTTGCTCTTGTTGGTGGTCGCAATACTCGCCTTGACACCAAACTCATAGCGTTTATGCGCCTTACCCTTACTGATGCATTCCACTTCCGGCGCGTGCAGGGAATAAAGTTTGTTTTTGTCCTTCTTTTGCTGTGCCAATAAACGTTTCGCCAGATTCAGCTCTTCGGCAAAAACCGCCTGCTTCTCTGCCTGGCTGGTTATCTTGCGTTCAATATCACGCACCACCCGGCCCAGATAGGTGCGTAACTTCTTCACCCGACCACGCATGCGTCTATACTGCCGGGCGTGGGCGTAACGATTGGCCTTGAATAAAGCCTGCGGTCCTTTGCGTGCATAACTTTGCCGCAACACTACATTGTGCTCATGACACAACTTCACCAGCCGTATCCGGGAGCGGTTCAGCAACTTGGAATCGGTCGGAAAACTCACCGCCTTTTCCTGTACCGTGGTATCCACGGTGATGCGCTTAAGGTGGGCGGGTTTGACCCTCTTGCTGTTAAGCCCGGCGGCCACGGTGGCCTGTAAAATCAGCTCGCAGCCGGACTCACCAATGCGCCGGCGAAAGCGCGTCATACTGCTCGGATCTATGGGCAGCTGATGTTCGAAATAGGTGGCACCGCAAAAATACTGTCGAGTGGGCCGAGGGAGTTTCACCCTCAGCCTCTCACAGATCCGGACGTGATGCTCTCGCATCATCCGGCTCTTGTTATCCAACCGTTGCATGTCCGAGTCGTTCCCAATGGACAAAAAGATGCGGGGATCGCTGTGCAATACTGTTCAGCTTCCGAAGACTCCGTCCCGGGTGACCCTTGAAGGTTTTATATTTCCTTCTGAGCCAGGCTCCGAGACGTTCATCAAAGTACCTAAACAGTTTCCACATCTCCGTTGGATAGAACCGCCCATAATAGTGCCACCAACCCCGCAAAACAGGGTTGAGGATACGCGCAATATCTTCCAACGGTAACGGCGCATGCCGTGGCAGGCGCCAACCCCGTATTCGAGACCGCATACGTTTGAGCGCCTGCGGACTCACCGCGGGTAGGAAGCAAGTAAAAATCTTCCCCCAACGGTTCTTTGCCATGCGTGGCCGGAAGGCAAAGCCGAGAAAGGTAAACTGGATCTGCGCGTAGGACCCTCGCCGATTACTATCCTTGCAATAGACCACGTGGGTCTTGTCCGGATGTAACCTCAGATGGCATTGCGCGAAACGCTGCTCCAGCGCTAATTTGAGCCCCTCTGCTCCCCACCGCGTACGGCAGTGGCAGATGACATCATCAGCGTAACGTTCGAAAGGAATTTGCGGATAAGTCCGTCGCATCCACTTATCGAACGCATAGTGCAGAAACAGGTTCGCAAGCAGCGCACTAAGGACTCCCCGAACGCAAAAGGTAACTTTGAGTTTGATCGCGTGATTAACTACCGGTGAGTGGGGTTATTGACTTGAACTGCGTCACAAATAGTTGTATATATATGACTCATGACACGCTCTTCCAATTCGGTCCGGGCCGAACGCATCAATACTGCACTGGAGTTTTTACGCCAGTGCGAAACTCTGGCCGAAGCAGCCAATGCGTTGGTACAGGCCTGTGGGATGTCGAAGCGGCAAGCCTATCGTTACCTGCACGAGGCACAGATGCAGGGAGGACCAGTTCCGATACCGGAACGCAAGGTGGCCTTTACAGTGAAACTTCCAGAGGGGCTAATACACCAGTTACGACACCGCGCCGCACTGAAGGAGCAGAGCTTGAGTCAACTGGTGATTCAGGCCCTGGAAGTTTTTTTACGCAAGGACCGGGGACGTGGCAGCTAGGCAACCACGCCAGCATGCGGTTCAACTGGAATACACCTTTGATCGATTGTTGTCAGCGAAACTGGTTCAGGCATATCAGCTTTTGGTACCTGAAAAGGTTTGGGTAACGGGTGAGAGGCAAGATCACAACTCAGGAGAGTCAACACAGCATGAAACCAGCAGCGATTTATGCACGCGTGTCCTCGGATCGGCAGAAAAGAGAACGGACCATCAAGAGTCAGACGGCGGCGCTGATCGAGCGAACCCGACGGGAGGGGTACACGATACCGCAGGAGTGGATCTTCGAAGACGAAGGCTATAGTGGTGCGGTGCTGGTTCGACCTGGTTTGGAACAGTTGCGGGATTTGGCTGTGGAAGGTCAGATCCAGGCCGTTTGGGTTTACTCACCGGATCGTTTGAGTCGTAAATATGCCTACCAGGTCCTGCTCCTTGAGGAGTTTGCCCGCCATGGTGTTGATGTATTATTCATTCGCTCACCGAAGGCCGATACACCGGAAGAGCAGTTGTTGTTACAGTTCCAGGGAATGATTGCAGAGTACGAGCGGGCACAGATCGCCGAGCGCACGCGCCGTGGCAAGCGTCACCGGGCACGAGCTGGCTCGATCAATGTGTTATCGGGTGCCCCGTACGGTTATCGCTATGTCCGCAAGAGCGAGACTTCAGATGCGTATTATCAAGTCCTTGAAAAGGAAGCGGAAGTAGTGCGTAAAGTCTATTGTTTGTATACTCAGGATGACCTCAGCATCAATGCCATTGCACGCTGGCTCAATGAACATGATATTGCGACCCGCACCGGTGCGGGTCGCTGGTGCCGCTCGACAGTGTGGGCGATGTTACGCAACCCGGCCTACAAAGGCACGGCCTGCTTTGGCAAGACTGAAACTGCAGAGCGACAGAGGATCACCCGTCCGCTGCGCCAGCGCGGAGGTTATTCGCCGCGCAGCAGTGCCAACCGTGAACGGCCCCGAGAAGACTGGATTGAGATCCCTGTACCCGCGCTGATCGACGAGGCGAGTTTTGCGCTGGCTGAGGAAAAGCTGGAACACAATAAGCGTCACTCACCCCGCCGCACGGTAGAGCCGACATTGTTACAAGGTATGTTGGTTTGCAAGCGATGCGGCTACGCTTACTATCGGACCTCCACCCGGACCTCGAAGCGCAAAATCTACTACTATCGCTGTCTTGGTTCAGACGATTACCGCTACCCCAATGGGCGCGTATGTGACAGCCGCCCAGTTCGCCAGGATCATCTGGATGATGTGGTATGGCAGCACGTCATCCGGTTGTTGGAAGATCCGGGATTGATTCAGGGTGAAATCGATCGTCGGATCCAGGCCAACCATGAGGCTGTCCCGACAAAGCGCCACAAGGCCGCCTTACGCAAAGAGCATGCCCGCTTCCATAAAAAAATTAATCGTTTGTTGAATGCTTATCAGGAGGATCTGTTGTCACTCGAGGAGTTGCGCAAGAGGATGCCGGAGTTACGTAAACGTGAACAGACGATACAATCTGAACTACATAGTCTCGAAAGTGCGAACGTGGATCAGCAAACCTATCTACAGCTGGCTGACAATATTGAATTATTTTTGTCTCGGCTACGCACGGTGGCCAGTGTACTCAGTGTCACTGAGCAGCAAAAAATTCTTCGTCTTCTGGTCAGGGAAATCCTCGTGGACCATGATACCATCGTCATCCGACACTCGATTCCTGGGATGAACTCCAAATTACCGCTGGGGCCCTCAGGGGGCACAAAGTTGCCAGGTTACCTTTTGCGTTCGGGGAGTCACCGGGCCGCCTTGCGGCGTTCCTTCTGTCCGGGCTGTCACAACCCCACCCTCCATCATGCCAGCCTGAAGATAACTGCGGATCAGTTTAAGTATCCGCTTGTCTCTGACCTTGCGGGCCACCCGTGACATCAGAATGTCATGGTTGACCCGGTCAAAGAACTTCTCCAGATCGGCATCTACTACCCAGCGCCGGCCTTCTTCGATATAACTACGGGCTTGTTGCACCGCTTGCGCGGCACTCCTGCCCGGTCGAAAGCCGTAGCTGTGGTTCGAGAACATCTCTTCAAACACAGGACTCAGAACCTGATGCAGGGCTTGCTGGATGAGTCGATCCTGCACCGTGGGTATCCCCAACATGCGCTTTCCCCCACCGGGCTTGGGTTATTTCTACCTTGCGCACCGCCAAAGGCGTGTATCGTCCCTCTCGCAACTGCTCCCTGATCCCGGACCAGTGAGCTTTCAGGTGGGCTTTTAAATCCCCCACCATCATGCCATCTATGCCCGGCGCTCCCTTATTTCGGAGCACGCGCTCATACGCCCGCATCAAGTTGCCTCTTTCCAGTACCGCCGACATCAGTTCCATGTCGGCCCCTCATGGGAGTTGGCCTCAACCGCCGTGATCCTTGTTGCCTTGAACGGGTATTCTCGCGGGTACCGCCCGCTACCTTTC
>JAADJE010000015.1 GCA_013150915.1 Gammaproteobacteria bacterium | reverse complement strand
AATAGGCCATCGCCGACAAGTCTATCAATGACTTTTTTATTTAGCTGCCAGAACAGCAGCTAAAGGGCTGGGGGTTACCCAGCCCTGAAGGAGCTATTCTGCATTGATCAGATGCATTTGATTTCGTTTAATCTCTTTTACATAGCCCTGCCACTCTTCGCCTAACCGATCCCAGGCTTCGACTGTATCCCGATAACTGCCCGGTAGATACTCCATCTGGTTGAGTACGAACGCTGCCGCGATCATTTCCCCGGTACTGCCCCCGGTTCGACCGGTACGTTGAAGTTGATTGGCTACATTAATGATTGTATTGATTTGCCATGACATGATGTTTACTCCTGTGGTTGTTTCAACAACCCAGTAGGACTTACTGGGCTTGCTGACCCACAAGCATCGAGCGGAGGCTCGTCAAGGGCAGCGCGCTTTTTGCGCTGTTTATATACCCTTGACGAGTTGAGCACGGTGCTACGCTACCAGCATGCACAGTAAGACCTAACCCCAACCCACGCGGCTTTTCTCAGGGTGTGGCAGGGACTGGGCGAGAGTGGAAGACAGCATGGTTTTTAATGCTGGCTGTAACCGCCCAGGCACTGACACATGGGCGGGTGGGTCTCTAATTCATGGGCCTGGAGGCTTTGGCGAACGAGCACCTGACCACTTGCCGTTTAAGTGGGCAGGAGCGCAGCGCCAAAGATGAAAGGCCTTTGTGCGCTAGCACACCTTTTGGAGCGCTAGCGACTTGGCCATTTAACATAGCGTTGGTTATGCGGCGAAGCGGACAGTTTGCTTTTTAAATTGCGCATAACCCACGTTATGTTACTTGGCCAACTAAAGCCCCCTTGGGGGATGGGGGGTGATCTAATTCAACAACTAATAAGGCGCTGTTTGCCTTTTTGGTTGTTGGCGGATTAAAGCTCCGCAACACTTGCCGCTGTTTGGCAGGTGTTGCACCACTGACGAGGCAGGGACGCCGAGTGGGTGAACAGTGCGCCCATGCTGAACGAAGGCGGCCATGGATGGCGAGTCCCAGCACGGCGCGGCGCTTGCTCCACTTTGCAACAACCGTGATCTGCACCATGGACTGGTGGCGCGGTTGTTGCGGAGTGATGCAAGTGCCGTGACGGGCGGCCCAATGGGCACATCGTCTCCGGCAGCTTCCGCACTACACTTTTACTCCAACCTGTCCAAGTCTTTTGCTTGATCTGCCGGATGCATCAGCGTGTGGATCTCTTTCAGTTTCCGGATCGATACCTGGGTGTAGATCTCTGTTGTCGATAACTGGCTGTGCCCCAGCATCGCCTGGATGTGCCGGATGTCGGCTCCATTATCCAGCATCAATGTAGCCATAGTATGGCGGAAGATATGACAAGCACCTGGCTTGTCGATCCCGGCTTGCTCAATGTATTTTTTCACCAGGTCAGTCAATCGGTTCTTGTGGAACACCTCACCATATTCATGCAGGAACAGCCAACCTTCATCCGGTTCCATCACCAGGCCGGGACGTACTTCGTCGGTGTACTTGTCGATCCAGATACAGGCACGTTGTCCCAGCGGCACCATGCGATCCTTCTTACCCTTGCCCTCTCTGACCATCAGTGTGCCGTTGCGTGTGTCCACGTCATAAAGCTTCAGGTTGATCAACTCTGCTCGGCGGATGCCGGTCGAGTATAGCGTCTCGATGATGGCCCGATCCCGGATACCGATCTCACCGTGCAGCATGGTCTGATTGATGATGCGTCCAACCTCTTCATTGGTCAGAATGTGCTTTGGTAAGCGCCGATGTACACGCGGCAGCTCCATTTCACTGGCCGGGTTGTAGAGGATGTAGTTTTCTTTGGTCAGCCACTTGAAGAAGGCCTTGATGGGCACCAGGCGTTGTTGCTGGGTAGCGAAGCTGATGGGCTCACCGTCTGCTTTGCGATAGTGATAGAGGTAACGCCGGTAGCGTTCCAGGATCGGGCGGGTAATATCCTGTGGCTTATCAAGGCCACGCTCATCACACCAATGGATAAAGCGTTTCAGCATCCGTTGCCGGATGTCCACGGTACGGGGACTCAGGGCCATAGCGGCAGACCACTCCAGGAAGCGATTCAGGTAGGGCGTCATGCCGTTGTGGTCGATGGGATACGGATCAGGTTTTTTAACTGACTTGCGCCGTTTGCGTTGATCCATCAGTTGGCGGCCTCAGCTGTCATGGATTCCCCATGACTACGATACGATCCATTTCTTTTCTGGGGCCGGAACAATGCTTTTTCGGCATCCTCTATGCTGAGATCACTGGAAGCCTTATTGTCGTTGGCTTTGCGGCCATTTTTGCCCCCCTGACCCGGGGCTGACTTGGGGCTATCTTGGCCCTGACTTGGGGCTGTCTTTTCCCGTTTCTGCCCTATCTTTTCCACGTCATACGACGTGCAGGACGCACTAGTGCCGTGGTCGCAGGGATGCGAAGGAATGGCTCGTAACTTTTCCAGATCAATCAGGCCCATTAAGTGGGGTTGGTCATCACCTGTGCCGTCATATAGCAACTCATACTCGATGCACTGGCCGCGTCCGCCCCGGTGGACCAGCAGGTATTCCAGTTCGGTCAGGCGGCGGCAGTGGATTTTCAGTTGGCCATCACTCCAGCCGGTAAAGGTGCGTATATCCCGGCGGCTAAAGCGGTAATCACTATGCCTCATATCCAGTGCCTTGCAGCGATCAGCTACCAGTCCCACGATCAGCCCCAGTAGCTTCCTTGTCTGTGGCGGCAGTTCATCCAGTGTACGACCCAGCACCTCATGGGCCAGATGGTTGGCCGTCTCGATGTCCTCCAGGGTTACTTCCACATAGCGGATCGATTGACCACTGTGGTTCACGGTTTTGATGGGGCGTTGGTGTTGGTGCAACAAAGCAAGGGTATCAATGAGGGTAAGATACTTTTCATGGTCACGCCGGGTGCGGGTGCGGTCGTCGATGAAGCTCAGGTGTTTGGCGTAGGGATTGACCACAGCCAGTGGCTGTAACAATCGTTGTGCATTCTGGTGCAGGGTCAAGATGGTTTGTTTGTCGGCCTTCGCCAGCAAGCCGGACAAGGTGCGTTTGTCGCGCTGGATGGCATGGATCGCCTGGGTCTGTTGTCGGCCTTCATCCACGGTTAGTACGATACAGCGGTTTAACAACTCTTCATCGATGTCGATGGCCGTGGTGGTCAGCATGACCATCACCGGACCTTTGACCTGATAATCCTGGGTCTTGAGTTCGCCGGTTATCGGGTCTTTGCCGGTGCTGGCAATGGTCAACTCTCCTTCCGATTGCAGCAGTTTCAGGGCATAGGATGCATTGCTTGCCCCTTCTTCTTCGACGATGGCCAGCACCTTGTGTTGCAGGTCGGTCTCACCCATGTAGAACAGGCTCTGACCGGTCATGGCGCTGTACTTGATGCGATCCTCATCCGGCATGAAGGCCAGTACTGCATCCATTAACGCGCTTTTACCGGCGGCACTGGTGGATTGGATGGTGACAGCCAGGGGGTTATCGAGCTTTCTCGATATGGCAGCCAGATAGCCCACCCGTTTGTTGGTGTCTTCGCCCACTACGCCGCAACGGGTAAAATCATTACCGATACGTGCCAGTAGATCAGGGGATTTGAGCAGTTCCAGTGCCGTCCTGGTCTCCTCATCATCGAGGGTAACGGCTTTGTCTTTCGGTGCCTGCGCCGCCTGGATGTTTTCCGATTGCAGAGCTTCCAGCTTTAACAGGAGTTTGCCCAGGTCGGCCTTGATGACATCATCCTTGACGCCCAGCTCAACAGCAGCCTGCTTGATAAAGGCTCCGCGTGGCCTTTGCTGGTAGAGGTCGAAGGTATCTACATGCACGGTATCACCGGCACCATCGAGGGCCGGACGCGATACCAGCAGGTTGATCTTCATCACGTCATAGGCCAGGTTCTTTTCCAGCCCACGGATACGGTAGCGCCGGTCTCCCAGGGCAATGATGATCTCGTTGTCTTTTACATCGGCGGCTACTGTTGCTTTTGGGGCTTCTGGTACTACAGCAGCAGGCAAAGGTTCGGTGGGTTCTTCAGCGACTAAAGAGGGAGTGGATTCTTCTTCTGTAACAGGTTCCGGTACTGAGGATTCTGGCACCACTACCGATGTTGTTTCATCAGTTGTAGACTCAGTAGTTACTGGCTTGGCTTTGGCCTTTCCTTTGCCCAACCACACTGCGCTACGGATCACCACGCCCAGACTCTTGCTGGCCGGTCGCACTTGTAGTGCATACTCATTCACATCCATGCCTTTCGGCACATGGACGCGGTAGCAGTCGATACCTTCAGCAATGAGCTTTTTGGATAAGGATTCGGCGGCTTGCTCTCCAGCTTTGTCCCGATCATAGGCGATCAGTACTCGTTCAGTACCATGTTCCTTGAATGCCGCCAGATGGTCAGCAGTAAAACCCTCGATGCCATAACTGGCTGTGACATTACGATAACCGGCACACCAGAAGGTTAAGGCATCGATGAGGGATTCACACAGGATGATCTCAAGGCTGGCTTTCAATGCCTCACTATTCCAGATGCCCTGATGTGGCCCTGGTAGATAGAGGTGTTTCGGAGTGCCTTTTCTCAGGTTGTCGTTGATCTTGCGTCCATAGACTTCTGTAACCTCTCCATGCTCATTGATAACGGGGAACACGATAGAGCCAGTGAAGTGCTCATGGCCGGAAGACCGATACAGACCCAACCGCTGCAACTGGCCACGGATCGCTGCCCCTTCCTTGCGGTTCTTTGCCGGTAGTTGATATCCCAATGTCCGGTTGGCAAAGCCCAGTTTGAAGCGGTCTATGGCTTCACTATTAGCAAGACCGCGCTTTTCCAGATAGGCCAGTGCCTCCGGTGACTGTTTCAGGGTCTCATGGTAGTAATCGACAACCTGCGCCAGCAACCTTGCATCCTCAGCGCTGGTTTCCAGTGGGGTCGGCAGCTTTTGTACTGTGGAACGTCTTGCTACTACACTGGAATCGGCGGCTAAAGGTTGATAACCAGCCAGCAATAACTCAGCCGCATGGCGAAAGCTCACACCCTCGACCTTCATCACCCAGTCGATGACGCTGCCACCACACTGGCAGGCTCCCAGGCAGTTCCAGATGTTTTTCTTGGGGTTTATGGCCAGACTGGGTTCTTTGTCATCGTGGAAGGGACAAAGGCCAAGCAGCTCTGCACCGTGGCGTTCCAGCTGTATCCCCCGACTTTCTGCCAGACGTTGTACTGAGACTTCTCGTTTTAGTCGCTCTATCTCATGTTCCGGGATGCGGGCCATTGGCGCTTCCTCCAAAAACCTGTCAAGACTATTATGGTGTACTATTCTAGCCCTCTATGGTATGTTTTTGTCAACCTTTAAAACACACTAGGGGGTACATTATGGAAGTCATTGGCTTTTGGCGGATTATCGCAATGCACTTTCCTAAACGACTACTCAGGGTACGCAAGGCGCAGGGGTACACCCAGCAGAGCCTGGCGGACGCCGTGGGCATGCATGTAAATCAGATTAAGAAGTACGAAGCGGGTACAGCACAGCCTACCTTAAGCGCACTCATAAAGCTGGCCAAAACCCTGCATATCAGTTTGGATGCATTGGTCTTTGATGAGGGCGAGCGTGGACCGGATGAAGATCTACGCCTTCAGTTTGAGGCAGTCTCTCATATGCCGCTGGAGGATAAGAAGGTAATCAAGGCCTTGCTGGATGGCATGATCATCAAGCACCAGACCAAGCAGATGGTCAGCGGCCTAAGCGGCTAAAGGAAAAAACAGCAGGCAATAAAAAACCCCGGTTTCATCACTGATCTGAGGATCAGGAGAGGAAGTATCCGGGGGCTGTAAATTCATAATAGGATCGGACAGCGATAAATGCAAGCGGACTTCGCCACTAAACTTGAACAGGCTCTCTCTACGGAACGGCTTGCCGCCTACCGGCAACGACTGGAGCAGGACGGCAACCGTAACCTGTTCAGTTACTACGCCTGGAACATGGCTTTGAGTGAGAGTCTGTATCCGGTCTTGCAGGCTTTGGAGGTCGCTCTACGCAACGGTATCCACAACGCAGCCTCCCGCCATTTTGGTAGAGAAGATTGGTATGACGATCACCACATCATCCAGCACCGCAATGATGTCGCCGCTCTGGAGAAGGCCAAAGGGATATTGACCCGACAGCGTAAAGCACTTGAGCCGGGGCGCATTGTTGCCGAATTGAACTTCGGGTTCTGGACCAGTATGTTGGACAAACGCTATGAGCAGGTGCTTTGGCCTCAGTTGATCAAGACAGCCTTTCCGTATATGCCAAAGACGATCCGCACTCGCAAGGTACTCTCCAGACGGTTCCATAAGATCCGGCAGTTGCGCAACCGCATCTTTCATCATGAACCCATTTGGTATTGGCAAGACCTGTCACAACAGCATGAACAGATCCTGGAAGCTATCTGCTGGATCGAACCGGCGATCAAAGACTTGGTGATGACTGTCGATAGGTTCCCGCCGATCTATCAGAACGGCTTGCAGGAGATTGAACAGCAGTTAGAGAAGTTTTGTTGAAAAGCCCCGCTGGTCTGGGGCTGTTGGTAGGTTTTTTTACAGCTAAATTAATCAGTGTTGTATCCACTTATTTGGGTAGGCTTTTTACAGCTAATAAATCAATCTGACTTTCCTATCAAGTTGGATCTTATCGAGCCTTCAAATGCATGATTGCAAGACCTGACACTGTTTTTACTTGATCTACTTATCAGATTCAAACAATACCTTAGTAGACTCTATTGAAATACATCCATCGACTAAATATATGTAAGTTTTTCCCTCATCAACTGCAGGAGTCCAGTGATTTATATTTCCAGCAAAGGCATTCTTTTCCATTACAGCAAAGTCACAAATTTGCGTTGCAAAATTTACTCCTTCAAATAGAATCTTTCCTTTGTATCTTTTTTTATCTCCATGCTTTTTGTAATACTCAACTTCGATGACTATTAACCTAGCAATGTAGTCAAAAATCATATTTTTTATTAGGCCATCATGTAGTTCAATTTCATCAAGCTCCACAATAATCCTCCTTAGTAATTAATAGAACCCCTACATGTTTGAAATAGCTGGTTGAGTACATTATGGAGTAGCCATGTTAGCAGGAATAGTTGGCCATAATGCTGGAGCTAAAGAAGGCAACATTCTAGCCGCACGGTATAACAAATACCCAGTTCCAAGTCCGGCTGCCACCCCAGTCATAGTTTCTGCCACGTTATTTTCATCCGGTGCTGGCGCACTTGCACCGTTAAATCCAGCCCGACGTGCGCATTCTTTTACCTTTTCTGGTGCATCATCCCAACTGTTCCCATGAGATGGCTCACCATTCTCACCGCATGCACCTTCATTACCCCTACATGACCAATGTAAATGCCGCTTAACTTGCCCAGTTTTTTCATCAAAAACCGTATCAATTCTAATGGTGCAGTTCTTGCCACATTCAATAGTTCTACCGGTTTTATGATTAACGAGCCCTGTAGGGTCAATATACCTTAGCGGATTATTTTCAACATATGCATAGGTATTTAGCCCAGCGTGCAGGCCCATAGGGTCAGAAGTGATGTACCTTCCTGTTGCGGGATCATATGTTCTAAAGTAGTTGTAAACTAATCGGATCTACGACAGCTTTCAACTAACTCCCCAACAACCCCTACGCGATCAACCACTTAGCTTCCAGTTCCCCCCTATGCGACCCTCAGATCCCGTTTTTTGCCCTATATGCGGTTTTGAGATTAACACAGGGGGTTTTTAGTGGAAGAGGATTTTTCTGACATGTGCAACCTTATTGCTATTGAGCTATGCTATACATGT
>JAADJE010000022.1 GCA_013150915.1 Gammaproteobacteria bacterium | reverse complement strand
GTACATCACTGTACCAGTCTTCATTATAATTCATGTCTTCGTAATCTACCTGCTTATAAATAGTATCGTAGCTCCACTTTTAAAATTAACAAATCTGAAACCCTCGAATTATATAATAATTGACCGCTATAAAGTACAAGGGCTTGGGCTCATCGATAAAGTAAACTGCCTGTTTTGCGGCTGGGTAAATGGTATCTCTACTTATATGAACCAGGCTACAGAATCAATCAGCGGTTGCCGGCACGAAATGCCCGTTAAAACAAAAGTTGTATTGTCTACTTTGACACTTTCGTACATACTACCTTCAATTCTGATACAGATAGCTATGCACTTAAATAACAATTATCTTATCGCCTCCTCCTTAAAGCTAAAGAAAATATACTGGCTAAGGCTGTTTGGGGATATTCTAGCCGATAAAAAATTTGCAGCAGCGTATAGTCGCCTGGCAAGGATTTTTCTTATCTATCAAAAAACAACATGGGCATCCCTTGCCCTGTCACTTGAACAAATAGAATCAGCCTGGTGCCCAATCAAGCACTTGGAAAAAAAAGAATGCGTAGTCTACCCTGACCACCACAGGACTTTCTTTTCACCGCATCAAATCGATGAGTTACATATCTTTCTTTTAAAGCATGGAACTGTTCTAAATAGCCAGGACTACGATACATGATTTTAATTCACCTGCTGATAATATATGTAGAAAGTAGCAGCCGTGAACCTGGGCGGTTTCATGTTTCTGTTACATTATAGTTTACGCCATCCCTGGAGAATAATATCAATCCATGTTATTGGCTTGATTATCTCCGTATCTATCATCATTGCAAATATACTTCCCGTATTACAAAACAACCCCTACGAGGAATCTGCCTGGCAACGCATCAGCTACCGGCTATTCGATAATTCAATTTCCAATATTATAGGTAGCAAATCACAGGAGATGTCCTTGCTAGGAGATTTCCAGGATAGTTTTGGATCAGATGAATTTATCCAGCTTATTCTAAGTGGCACAGGCCCAGTAGATAGTAATGTCCTAAATTCAGTAACAGACTATATAGCCAAGATTGAGGCTGGCTATACGGGAAGCCAGGTGCACTGGATCGGCCGTCTGCCGCATGCTCCTGATCAGCTAAAACTCAACAAAGAAGTCACAGATACCGATGTCATACCCTTTCTTGAAAGACTACGCAAAGATCCCGTTGCAGGCCGCTTAATACGTTTCGATAATTCCTCATGGGATCTGGCTCTGATTTTCAAAATGCCAGATGAAAATAACAATGATGCCAGTCGTGCCAGATTCGCTCGATTTATTACTGACACATGGAACAAGGAAGAGGCATCTACTCGATGGCATACCGAAATAATTGGCGTACCCATTCTTCTCAGTAGTCTGCGATCAGCATTAGAAAATATAATCACGATAAACGTACCCTTAGTAAATCTCATCATATTTGTAATATGCTGGTTGATCGCACGTAGATTAAGGCTCGTCCTGTTAATCTATCTACCCCTGCTTCAGGCAGAAATCTGGCTTTTTGCTGCCTATTTCGGCTCTGGCAATTTATTTAATTACGTTACCGCAAACATGTCTACTGTGGTGATGGTTATTGGTACTGCTATAAACATCCATATCCTTAGTGCTTATGTAAGGGAACGAGTAAAACATGGGAAATCCAGGGCGCTTATACATGTGTTTAAACACGTGGCCAAGCCAATAATATTTGCGACAATAACAACTACCATTGCATTATTATCATTTTATGTAAGCGATGACCCGGCAATACAGGATTTTGGTCTATTTTCTTCCATCGGTATTCTCCTTGTTCTCTTGTTTTCATTTACTTTATTACCTGCTGCCATCATCCTTTTCGACACAGAGAAGAAAATAGCAAGAAAGCCTGGACAGCTTATTCCATTGATTTTACGTTTGCCTTTTTTTGCATGGAACAGACCACGCTTCGTATTAGTTATCACATCATTAATCATTCTTGTCAGCCTGGCCGGTACTTCATTCTTAAGGATAGGAACCAACGTCCATGGATATTTCATGCCTGACAGTGAGTTGCGCCAGGCTATGGAATACACATCATCGCGTTTCCCAGGCTACATACCATTTGAGGCAATAGTTGAATGGCCAGATGACGGCCAGACAGATGGACGATCTATAATCGACCTGTCGAAAGAAATTGAATCGGCCATAGTCAAAAACGTTCTGGCGGAAGGCAGGCACTTACGTCCAGGTGAAATATTAAACGTTGCTGACCTCACAGCTTCCTATTGCCTTAACCCGAAGAAAAAATCATTATGCCCTAACGGCCTACCCTCTGCCGCTGTCGCAAATGTGCTGATTAATTCACTCAAGGTCGCTATTGGAGAGAACTATTTTGATCGCAATAGAACGCATTCTCAACTTCGATTAACCATATTTTTCAACCCAGTGTATTCAAGTGCTGCCGTCTCATTAATTTCAGATCTGCGAAAGACTTTAGAAGAGGTTACTGGGCCGAAATCAAAGGCCTACGTTACGGGTATGTCTACCTTATGGGCTCTGCATGACATCGCAATAACAAAGAGCCTGATCCTGAGCCTGATAATTGCTTCAGCAATCATTCTATTATTAATGGCTGCCATCTATCGAGGTTGGCGCCCGTTTCTAATCTCACTTTTGCCCAATGCAGCACCTATGGTAGTCGTACTGGGTGTCGCGGGTTTTTTCTGTACCCTGCTAAATGCACAGCTTCCGTCCACAGCATTTATGTTTACAACAGTAGCAGCAGGCATTATTGTCGATGCCACACTGTTTTTTGTATTGACCTATCAAAGATGCATTAAACACAACCAAACAGGAGAAACCGCACTTCGCACAACGCTGTCTACTGTAGGTCCTGGTATTATCTTGACGGGACTAACGCTGAGCTTAGGAACCGCAACGTTACTGATGGGAGAACTCGTCCCCATAAAGGTATTCGGTGGATTGCTCAGCCTTACCATTGCGGTGGCATTGTTTGCTGACTTACTCATACTGCCTGCACTATGTCGACTTTACTGGAACCCTGGATATGAAAACAGGATATCTTAGGTCAACAATACTCTTTACAGTTTTCCTGATACTAACGTGGGGGCATGCAGAAGCATCTGCTCCGCAAGTAGAGCGTTTTCTAAATATGCCTCGTCCTGTAGGAGCATCCCTAAGACTGAACATCGAGATGCGCGATGACCCTCCTTACTCAGCGCTACTTGATTATAGGATAGAAGGACAGAATATAGACGTCCGCCTACAGGTTCTGGATGGAGACATGACCAATCAGGGACTATTACTACGGATACGTGAAGACAGTCGCCAAAATGAATACTACCGTTATCACCCTCTTCTAGGAACAGATATAATAAGCAAATTACAGCTGATGAGGCAATTTAAAATTGTTGGCTTTCATCTTAATGATTTGCTTTCTGCTCTAAATCCCGAGAGCGCTTGGCCCAGGAATCAGTGGACGAGCAGACGCAGCGATGAGTATGTAATTATACTTTCACCGCCAAATTCACAGGATTGCCGTACTGAATACAAATTCCAGGATTCAGCCCTCCAGCTACCGCATACAGTAAGACTTTGCCGAGGAACTAGCAGCCCTCAGGCTACTATTGAGCTACAGGGAAAAGTTGTTTTTGATGAGTGGGTATTTCCTAAACTTATACTTTACAAAGATGGTGATATTACTTATGGACGTATTGAAATCTCACTCCCTCAAAAAAAACGCTGGACAGACGCATCAATATTCCAGAAAGACTCATTTGATTCTAACAGGTAAACTCCAGGAGAAGCATAGAATCAAGGGGCTTTAGGGGGAACTTAGCTCTTCATAATTTAAGCCCCACGACTTCTTTCAATGCTCCTTTGTTGCCCTGAAATCAACCCTTGGAAACCGCTCTATCGTCAGATCAAGATTCACCCTCGTCGGGGCCAGATAAGTCAAACTATCTGAGCCATCAAGTGCCAGGTTATTCGACGCCTTCTGCTCTAACCGTTCAATCTCCCGCTCATCATCGGATTCAATCCAGCGCGCAGTAGTGATACCAGCCGGTTCGAAGATACATTCAACCCGGTATTCGGATTTAAGGCGGGAGGCGACGACATCAAATTGCAGGATGCCGACGGCACCTAGAATTAGTTCATTGGTATTCAGTGGCCTGAATAATTGCGTTGCGCCCTCTTCACTGAGTTGCTGCAAGCCTTTAAGTAGTGCCTTGTTCTTAAGCGGATCTTTGAGTATTACTCGGCGAAAAAGCTCAGGGGCAAAATGCGGAATACCAAGGAATTTTAGTTTCTCGCCCTCAGTAAAAGTATCACCGATCTGTATTGTGCCATGGTTATGTATACCGAGAATATCACCCGGCCAGGCCTCTTCTGCAGTTGAACGCTCTCCCGCCATAAACGTCAGTGCATTATTGACCATCACATCACGACCCAGCCTGACGTGGTGCATTTTCATGCCGCGCCGGTAGTTACCTGATGTGACACGCATGAAGGCTATCCTGTCGCGGTGGGCCGGGTCCATATTGGCCTGGATCTTGAACACAAAACCCGTGAATTTTTCCTCTGCTGGCGACACCTGCCGTTGCTTTGACTCACGGGTTTCCGGGTGTGGCGCATATTCTATAAAACTATCGAGAAGGATTTGTACACCAAAATTATTGATTGCTGAACCGAAGAACACGGGTGTCAATGTGCCTTCAAGATAGTCTTTCTGTGAAAATTCATAACTGGCACCCCGCACCAGTTCTATTTCCTCCCGTAAATCATCGATTACCATGGCAAGACTTGCAGCGGCCTCGTCTGAATTAATCCCCTCAATTACTTCGCCGTCTATCGCCTTACTGCCCTGCTCGTAGAGATAGATGCGGTCTTCGTAGAGATGATATACACCACGAAACTCATTGCCCATACCAATCGGCCAGGTCATCGGTGCACAGCGAATATCAAGGATTTTTTCTACCTCATCCAGAATCTCCAGTGGGTCACGGCCGAAGCGATCCATCTTGTTGACGAAAGTCATAATCGGCGTGGTGCGCAAACGGCACACTTCCATCAGCTTAATCGTCCGCGCTTCGACACCTTTGGCAATATCGATCACCATCAGGGCCGAATCGACGGCGGTCAGGGTACGATAGGTATCTTCTGAAAAGTCCTCATGGCCCGGTGTGTCGAGTAGATTGATGATTCGATTTCGATAAGGAAACTGCATCACCGAAGTGGTGACTGAAATACCACGCTGCTGCTCCATCTCCATCCAGTCAGAGGTAGCATGACGCTCTGCCTTACGCCCCTTCACTGCCCCGGCCAGCTGTATCGCACCGCCAAACAGCAATAACTTTTCGGTCAGGGTCGTTTTACCGGCATCCGGATGCGAAATGATGGCAAACGTGCGACGACGCGATAACTGGTCTTGCAGTTCACTCATTGTTGATTTGTATGTATATTTGAAAACAGGTATCGTTCAATGCAGTGATGCTCGCCATTTAAGACCCACCATAATTTCTGCCTCAGCCTCCGTAATTTCCTGGCTTCGCTGCTCGATCTCTGTCTCAGAAAAATAATGCGATGCCATCTTTCTAAACACATCACCATGCTTTGCTTCTGTTGCCCACAGATTCCGGTAGAATTCTTTTAATTCCGCATCCTCTAATGCCTCGGCAATAATCCTGAAACGTTCGGCACCACGTGTTTCTATCACTGATGCGACAAGTAATCGATCCAGTAATCGCTCATCCCTGCCATGCCGACATATCTTGATCAGTTGATTGACATACGGATCCGGCTCATCAGGGATCATCTGCAGTCCACGCTGCTCCATCAGTTCCAGGACATCGCGAAAATGATCTAGCTCATCCTGCGCCACCTGCAGCAAATCAGGAATAATCTCAGTGCGGTCCGGATACTTAACGATTACTGACATAGCATATGCCATTGCCTTCCTTTCACAGCTGGCATGATCAATCAGAAAATCATCAAAATTATCCAGAATTACCTGTACCCAATCAGGATCAGTAGCACTGGCAAGCTGTGCACGCAGTCTAGGCATAATAAGTCCCTTACAGAAATCAGGCCGAAATTTTACCATAAGCAAAGAAGTTAAATTCAGTTGAACGTTGAAAGCTTAAAGTTAAAAAAATACAGTCTTTCAGTTTTCCCCTTTTGACTTTTAACTTTTCACTTTAGGCTTCTTTTTTTCACCTTCTGCGGTTAACATATTCTTATGAATTATTGTCAAAGCTGCGGCTCAGCTGTAAACCTTAGCATTCCTGACGGTGATAACCGTGTACGGTATGTCTGTAATAACTGTGGAGGCATCCACTATGAGAACCCAAAAATTGTTGCAGGCAGTCTGCCTGTCTGGGAAAACAGGGTGCTGCTCTGCAAACGTGCAATCGAACCACGTAACGATTACTGGACTCTACCTGCAGGCTTTATGGAGAATGGGGAAACTCTTGAACAGGCTGCAGCGAGGGAAAGTGTTGAAGAAGCCAATGCCTCACTGGAAAACATGCGTCTCTACACCGTGGTCAGTCTGCCACATATCTCACAGGTCTACATGATGTTCCTGGCCGATTTAAAAAATACCGATTTCTACCCAGGTGAAGAGAGCCTGGAAACAAAACTGTTTGCAGAAGAAGATATCCCCTGGGACACGTTAGCCTTTAAGACCATCCATTTCACCCTGGAACACTTTTTCGTAGACCGTAAAAAAGGTGTATTCCCGCTCCATAACAGCACCATAACCAAAAAGAACCACTGATATGGAACTCTTTTCCGATTTGCAGGAAACGATCATGAACTGGCTATTACCCGTATTTAATTTTGTCGGCGATAATCGTTATGTCATTGCTGCTACTATCATACTGCTTACTTTTTTTTTCGCGTGGCTCATATCCAGTATCGCATACAGATATATGCTTCTACTTTTTCGGAAAACAAGAAATACCCTTGATGAAGAAGTACTTTCCCTACTACGAAAGCCACTCTTTTTCACTATATTGATTATTGGTATTGGTATTACCGCAGACACCCTGTCAAAAAATGGGCAACTCATCCCTCTGCTTGATTCGCTGTTATCCAGCCTGCTAATACTGGTTTGGGCACTTTTTTTCCTGCGCGCAACACGCCTGATACTACCAAATATAAGTAAGCTCGAGGGGGGGGTAGTCACAACACGGACGTTGCCTTTACTGCTAAATCTGTCACTCGTCATTATCGCCAGTATCGCAATCTACTTACTGTTTACTACCTGGAAAATAAATATGACGGCCTGGCTGGCATCTGCCGGGGTACTCGGTATTGCCATCGGTTTCGCCGCCAAAGATACGCTTGGCAATCTTATTTCAGGTGTCTTCATCATGACAGATGCCCCTTACAAGATCGGTGACTTCGTCGTACTACAGGATGGTTTACGTGGTGAAATACGTAATATTGGCATAAGAAGCACAAGATTACTTACCCGTGATGATGTGGAAGTTACCATACCAAATTCCATCATGGGTAATACTGCCGTAATCAATGAAACAGGTGGCCCACATGAAAAGTACCGTATCAGGATAAAAACCAGTGTGGCGTACGGCACTGATATTGATCTGGTGCGTGAATGTTTACTGAATGTAGCCGCTCGCTCAACCTTTTCCTGTGATTTCCCTGAACCCAAAGTGCGCTTCCGTAGTTTCGGCAATTCAGGCCTGGAATTTGAATTACTCTGCTGGATCAATGAGCCGGTACTCAAAGGACGCGCCCTGGATGATATCAACGCCGCTGTCTACAAACGTTTCCAGAAGGAAAGTATTGAGATACCTTATTCGAAGCAGGATGTGTATATAAAGGAAATGCCAGGGCAGAAAAAAAGTTAAAAGTTCAAAGTTCAAAGCTGGACATCTCAACCAACCACCTGTCCTCACCCGTATTAAGAACGAGGCAAGAAGATTCCCCTCGGTTGAGACAGTTGCCCGCAGTACCGGAGTTCAGTAGCCAGCGGTCATCAAATTTCTCATGCAGCACATAATGGCACCGTGCGTATCAGAAAGTATCTCTACTGTTGTCTTATTCAATCAGGCCTTTCCTCTGTCTGATCATTCAATTCCTTCTGTTTTTTGGCCATTCTTTGCCGTTTCTTTTTCATACGTACATCAGCGGCATTCTGTTTTTTCGCTATCGTATTCTCACCAAACAGAACCTGTTTAAGGAAACGTTGGCTGAAGTTCAGCAATTCAAATTCATCACTAATAATCTTTTCATATTCCACTGCCGACAAGTCAAAGACATCCTTAAACCCAGCTGACTCGATGAATTCACGAAAACGATCCATATCGTAGGTGGCCAGGAAATAGAGTTGCATGCTACGTGGTGAAGGGGCGCCAACCGTAGGGCCACTGGATTTCTTCTTCAGGACAAGCTCCTGAAAGCCAAAATTCATTTCGTCATACTCTTCCAACCCCTGTCCATGTCGGTATTCAGCAACAGTCTGCTCCTTATCTTCTAGATGTCCCTTACAGTGATCTTCTTTAACGACGAAGTAACCGGTTTCAGCTTCCCCTGAATCCTTCTTGCGCATTGCCATGTTACCCAGGGCATAATACCGGCAGGCGGTGGGTCGATCTTCATAAACGGCACAGCCTTCTTTAGTGAGAAATTCACAGGCCTTCATATCATCTTTGGTCTTCAGATTTAAGCCTGGCAAACCGTGTCCATCCACTTCGTAAAAGTTGGTAAAATTAGCAATAAATTCGGTGGTGGTAATACCAAGATTATTTTTTAGACGCAGTACGTCATACGGTGTCAGCACGATATCGATATTACGGCAGCATTCATTAAAGCAGGATATACCGGGATAGCAGTTGAATTTGAATTTGTCATTCTCACCCAGATAGACCGGCACCACGGCACTGTCTGTATTGATCCCCAGATTTCCAAATTCGTCCGGATGAAGGTTTTCTCTTTCGTCACTCATGATAATCGACCTCAATCGATAAATATCTGCTCGGTTTACTATCGTCTGCTCAGGGGCAGAATGCCTTATGATATTACAGACAGAAAAAGGCCCGGATGCTCTCGCACCCGGACCCTTCGAGTCTAAACTACTGGACTCAGCCTTCCTTGATCAACTCAACCCATTCGACCTTCTTACAGGCCCATTCACCGGTATTGCGATCATATGTGGAGTTGACAAAACATTTCCAGTTTTCGTCATCCAGATCCAGAAAGTCCGTGCGGTAGTAATAACCCGGGTAGCGGGTTTCTTCACGGAACTGGATGTGCTTCATGTGAGCTTCTGCAGCCAGGATACGGTGGTAGTTTTCCCACGCACGTAACAGTTCATGCAGATCCTTGGCACGCATCTTCAGGCTGTCTTCCTTCAGCATGCCCAGCTTACGTTCGGCAACGCCTAGCATAGCTGCGTTAGTCTGATACCAGGTGGATACACCCGCTACGTACTCATCCATAATCTTCTGTAGGCGGAACTGCAGCATCTTTGGAGTGATATAGTGCGGGTTAACATCGATGGCGGTAGTGTAGTCTTTATGTTCAAGGAAGGTCTGAACCGGACGGTAGATCTCTTCCTTCAGCTCATCGATAGTACGATCCAGTTCAGGTACGATGTCGCTGTTGTCCTCAACATACTTGACCATTGCTTTAGCCGCAATACGGCCACCAGCATGTGAACCCGAAGAGAACTTATGACCGGAAGCACCACAGCCGTCACCTTCGGTGAACAGACCGCGAACGGTAGACATGCGATTGTAACCCCAGTGGTAATGATCCGGCGTACCTGGCAGATCTTCAGGACCTGAACACCAGATACCGGCACAACCTGCATGAGAACCCAGCAGGTATGGCTCGGTAGGCATCAGCTCAGACATTTCCTTATCCGGCTCAATGTTTTCACCTGCCCAGATTCCACACTGTCCAATAGTCATATCGAGAAAGTCTTCCCAGGCCTCAGCTTCGAGATGTTTGATCTCCTTCGGCGTCATCTTTTCTGCCAGGTTGGCCAGCGCAGTAACCGTATCCATAAAGATTGGACCCATGCCATTCTTCATTTCATGCATCATCAGGTGATTACGCAGACAGGTTCCCATTGCGTGACCCTTGACGTATGCGCCATAACCGTGCTCTTGCAGCAGGTGTGCATTTTTTTCCTGGTAGTCTTCACCGTTAGCGTTCATCGCTTTTGCTTTAAACAGTAGGAACCATGCCCCGACAGGACCATATCCGTCCTTGAAACGTGCAGGAACAAAACGGTTTTCCATCAGCGTCAATTCTGCACCGGCTTCCGCAGCCATAGCATAGGTAGAACCTGCATTCCAGACAGGGTACCAGGCACGACCTGAACCCTCACCCACTGAGCGTGGACGGAATACATTTACCGCACCGCCACAGACCAGCAAGCAGGCCTTGAACTTGTAGACGTACATCTTGTTCTCGCGAACAGAGAAGCCAGCTGCACCCGCTACACGACCCGGGTCATTTTTGTCATCAACCATACGGACGATGAAAACACGTTCCTGTATATTGTCGATACCCAGTGCTTTCTTGGCTGCCTCTGCAACGATGGGCTTATATGACTCACCGTTGATCATGATCTGCCAGCGGCCAGAACGAACAGGCTTGCCACCTTCTGTCAGGCTCTTGTCTTCATCGCCTTCCTGTTTCCAGATCGGTAGCCCCCATCTTTCAAAGTTATGTACAGAGTCGTCAACATGACGGCCAGTATCATAGACCAGATCTTCACGTGTAATACCCATCAGGTCACCGCGAACATAACGCACGTAGTCAGCCGGATCATTTTCACCCATGTAGGTGTTAATTGCAGACAGACCCTGTGCAACCGCACCCGAGCGATCTACCGCAGCTTTGTCGACCATTTTGATCCTAAGGTTTTTATTTTCGTTCCAGCGCTGTAGTTCAAATGCTGCACCGCAGGCCGCCATACCACCACCGATAATAAGAATATCAACTTCTTCCTCGATGACTTCAGGATTTCCAAGACTATATTCAGACATAATATCTTCCTAAACTTAAGTGTTCTCTTACAAAAAAACTAGTCCGCCGCTTAAGTAGCGTTGAACTGGCTCATATCACAGGAGTGAGTGCTTTTGGTGAACAGTGTACTGTGATCACCAATTTCTGCATCAACAGGCTCCGGTAAACCGGCGTAAGGATCAATTGAACCTTCAGCAGTGGTACGAATCGGGAACTTGAAACGCTTCATATTGCCGTTGCGGAATTTGATGGTCCACATGATGGCATCTGAACCACGCAGAGGCTGAACCATGCCACCCAGTGGGGTAACGTCAGCATAACTGCGGCATTCAATGGCATTCTGTGGGCAAATTTTAATACAGGAATAACACTCCCAGCACTGCTCGGGCTCCTGGTTGTAGGCTTTCATGGCATGGCTGGTTTCAGAACCGTCTTTGTCAAGACGCATCAGATCATGCGGGCATATGTACATGCATGCAGTCCTGTCCTGACCCTTACAACCATCGCATTTCTCAGTACGAACGTAAGTAGGCATTATTTTGCTCCTTTTATTGCTATCAATTATCTATAGATAAATTTCTAACTGCCGCAATACGACAGCCTGAAATACTTTTCACTGGGTCACAATCCACATCGATATGCCATCAGACCCCTAACCGCCTTGTCCCACTGGCATGAATACTTTCAATAACGCGCATACGATAGGACTTTTACTGAGACGGGACTGTAATGCCTTGTTGTTCGTAAGACTAATCAGTATTGCATTAGCCGCCATAAGTGTGGCTTATTAACCCGAAAAATCCAGTGTGAACGGGTCATAATACCAGAGTTCTGGAAAAATTCCCCATTTTGAATGAACAAGAAAAGCCGGCTGAAAACAGGTGGCTTTTCAATGACTTGGATCGATCAGCCCAGACTTTGGTAATAATCCATCAGTATTTGTGCGACCTCTGGACGCGAAAACTCTGCCGGTGGTGCTTCGCCATTGCCCAGCATTTCGCGCACGCGAGTACCCGAAAGAAGAATAAAATCATCCTTGGTATGGTCGGGGACATCACGCATCATCACGACCTTATTCAGTTTTTTCGAATAGGCGGTGTGATCAGCCTTAAATATTTCTATTTCCAGAGCACCCGCAGGCACTTCTTCGTCAAAAATAGTCTGCGCATCAAATGCACCGTAATAATCGCCGACACCCGCATGATCTCTACCAATAATAAAATGTGTCGCACCCATATTCTGACGGAATAAAGCATGTAATACGGCTTCACGAGGACCGGCATACAACATGTCGAAACCATACCCGGTTATCATCACAGAATTAGCTGGAAAATACAGTTCCACCATCTTGCGTATGGCAGCATCCCGTACTGGGGCAGGAATATCACCAGGCTTCAACTTGCCCAATAACATGTGGATAACACAGCCGTCAGCGTCAACGGCCTTCATTGCCATCTTACACAGCTCTTCATGCGCACGGTGCATAGGATTTCTGGTCTGGAAGGCAACAATCTTTTTCCATCCATGCTCCCGGATTTCATGCCGAATCTCGACCGCTGTGCGGAAGGTATCTGGAAATTCGGACTGAAAGTAGCTAAAGTTCAGGACTTCAATCGGTCCAGAGACGGCGACCTGGCCCTGAGCATTAAAGGCAGCAACACCCGGATGCTCCGTATCATTTGTACGGTAAACTTTTTTCGTCATCAGTGCCATCTGCTCATCGCTGACGTTTTCGATAGCCGTAACTGTTTGTACAGCAAGAACCGGATTGCCTTCCACGTTTGGGTCGCGTAAGGCGATGCGATCACCAACAGTAAAACCTTCGGCTTTTTCTGTCAGGTTCAGCACGGGTACCGGAAAGAAGAGACCACCAGTCGTCATCAGCCTGTCAGCGCAGGAAACAGCATCCGCGACATTCATGAAGCCGGTTAACGGATTGTAGTAGCCAGCACCCAACATGACGGCATTACCGGCAGCAGATGAACTCAGTTGCATGGAAGGCAAGGATTCTGCCTCTTTGGATAGTGCTTCGTGTTTTTCCGTATCGTAAACGAATAACGGATTCAACTCATCGGAACCGTGAGGTTTGATCATTGCTCAGAAACTCCTTGCTAGATTGTTGGGTGGTGTGTAGCCGGACGATTCTTCAGATTTAGAGCGCCCGTGTCAATCAATGCTTTTTATGTGGACATTGCAAAGAATATTGATGACTTAAAAAATTTGGACTTTTCAGCCTGCTCAAGCCGAAAACAGGGCACTCAAATGGCGTACAAATCAGCTTAATCAACAGTCAGTTCACGAAATTGTATCAAGATTTTCTCATATTTTTCAGCAGTTTGCTCGCGCTCTCGTCGTAATTGGGTAATTGTATGATAATAGTCATCAATATTTTCCAACCGTATTTTTATCCGTGTCTCAATTTTTTCTCTCGCCTTTCCCTTTGCTGGAAGTGCGCTTGCTTGCAGTCTTTTTACATCAAGACGCAGAGTATCCAGCAACTCTTCCTGCAGTCTGATATTCTTGTCCATGCCCTGAAGCCTGTCATCCCGTGCACGAATGATACTCTCTTCACTGGGATAAATAGCCAGAATACGTTTCTTTTCCATATCACGTTTGGCTCGCTGTTTCCCCTCCAGCTTTTTTCGCTTCTCTTCTGCTTTTTGCGCATTTATTTCCTCAAGCGTCAACGGCTCGTCTATTTCTTCGACCTTGCGCCCCATCTCATCGATGATCGTTATTCTGGAATCTCCGCAGGCAGCAGCCGCATTGTCCCCGTAGTGCCACTTGCCATCAGCTCCCTGACATTTAGCGATAGCGTAAGCAATTCCAGAATGAGTAAACAGCGCGAAAACTAAAATGGGAATCAGGTATGCTGGCTGAAATTTTATATTGGGCATGAGCTACTCGTAGGTAATATATAGTGTCAGTGCGCTCAGGCTCATCAGAAATTTTCAGTGGTGGGCTGTAGCGATAATAGGTAATCATACTTCAAAGCAATAAAACTTCAATACCACGTGCACTAATCCGAACAGAGAAAATGGATCTATTCGAACAAGTCCTGCTGTTTTTTATTTCGATTCTAGCAAACACATTCTCCGCCTATGCCGGTGGTGGAGCTGGATTACTCCAGCTCCCCGCCCTGATTTTTCTCGGACTCCCCTTTGCTATGGCATTGGCGACACATAAAATTGCCAGCGTTGCTCTCGGAGTGGGTGCGGCTATTCGCCACACTCAGGAGAAAAAACTGCAGTGGCGGTTTGCCTTGTTTATTTTAATTACCGGCGTGGTCGGCGTCGTCCCAGGTGCACGATTCATTCTCACTATACCAGAAAATATCGCCAATCTGGCTTTGGGTATAATGACCGTCGGCCTTGCTATCTACTCCTGGCACAGGCCCGACATGGGTGTTGAAGCCAACAATACTCACCGTGATCAAACAGGTTATATGATAGGGGGTACTGTCCTGCTACTGATTGGTTTTCTAAATGGGTCACTGACCTCCGGTACTGGCCTTTTCTGCACACTTTGGTTAGTGCGCTGGTTTGGTCTCGATTACAAACTTGCCGTTGCCTACACTTTGGTTGTCGTGGGCATTTTCTGGAACGGTACCGGGGCCTTCACACTGACATTACTGGGCACAGTACAATGGTCATGGCTGCCTGTCTTGATACTGGGATCGGTAATAGGTGGCTATGCTGGCGCACATCTTGCGATTAAAAGCCACAGCCGCTCTATTAAACGCGCATTTGAGCTAGTGACTTTTCTTACTGGCCTCGCCCTTATAGTCAAGGCGTTGATTGCCTGATAACCACATAATCAACAAACCGAACACTATCATTGGTAGCGACAATACCTGTCCCATGGTCATCCAGTCCAGGGCGACAAAACCAAGATAATAATCCGGTTCACGAGTAAATTCTACGATAAAACGGAATGAGCCATATAGAACCAGGAACAGGCCCGACACTCTTGCCACTGGCCGCGGTGCAGAACTGTAGACCCAGAGAACTACAAACAGAACCAGACCCTCAAGCGCGGCCTCATAAAGCTGTGAGGGATGACGCGGCATTGTACCGGCCAGGGGAAAAACCATTCCCCATGACACATCCGTAACACGCCCCCACAGTTCCTGATTAATAAAGTTACCGATACGCCCGAAGAAAAGGCCGATTGGTACCAGTGGTGCGACAAAGTCACTGACCTGAAAGAAACTTCTATCCGTTTTTCTTCCAAACAACCAGATCGCCACCAGTACCCCGATCAGGCCTCCGTGGAAAGACATACCGCCTTCCCAAATCCTGAAGATATCCAGTGGCTGTGCCAGATAATATCCCAACTTATAAAACAGAATATAACCCAGGCGACCACCGAGTACGGCCCCCAACGCCCCATAGAGAACCAGATCAGCAACCTGCTCGTTGTCCCAGCTCTCACTTTTTTTTGCTCGCCAGATGCCCAGCAGCCAGGCTGATAAAAATCCAAATATATACATCACACCGTACCAGTGTACTTTCAGTGGGCCAATACTCAGTAGGACGTGATCGATTTCAGGGTAAGTAAACATCCGTCTATTATCACCTGAAATAACAAATAGAAAAATAGAAAAATACAAAAAGTAGAAAATTAGCTGGGAAATAAAATAGGCGGCACCTCATTTAATTAATGTATTTATTGCTATTGATAACGATTCTTATTTAGTTTACTATCACTCCCCTTTCAAACACCCATCCATTTCAGGCATATCTCATATGAACATATTTCGCTCACTTTTCTTATCCATCTGTATACTCATCATTAGCAGTGCTGCACTTGCTGCGGGTGACCTCCCCAGCCGGGAAGAAATGTGGAAGATAATCCAACAACAGCAAAAACAGATTGACGCATTGATGTCACAACAGCAATCAAGTGATGCAAAAATCGATGAGACCGTCTCTATGGTTGAAGCCACCGCTGATGCAGTTGATCGACAACAAACTACCCGAGTTTCAAAAACACAGGTTGGCGGTTATGGTGAGCTTCACTATAACAATCTCAAAGACAAATCAAGCGGGGCAAAAAAGAATGAAATTGACTTCCATCGTTTCGTGCTATTTTTTGGCCATGAGTTTAATGAGAAAACCCGCTTCTTTTCAGAAATGGAGCTAGAACATTCCGTCGCCGGGGATGGTGAGAAAGGGGAGGTGGAACTGGAGCAAGCCTATATCGAACATGATATATCGGCGAACCTTTCTGGCAGGGCCGGACTGTTTATGCTCCCTGTCGGTATTCTGAACGAAACACATGAACCGAACACATTCTACGGGGTAGAACGCAACCAGATTGAAAAAAATATCATCCCTACAACCTGGTGGGCAGGGGGGCTTGGCCTGACTGGAAAATTTGCCAGCGGCTGGTCATGGGACGTAACGGCAACTTCGGGCCTCAAAACATCGGCTAAAAATAAATATAAACCCCGCAAAGGGCGCCAGAACGTCAGCGAAGCCGTGGCCAACAATGGCGCCTTAACTGGACGCCTCAAATGGACAGGTCTGCCCGGCCTTGAACTTGCTGCAAGCTTGCAATATCAGGACGATATGACACAGGGAGAAGACCCATTAGCCGGCGCCGCGACACTGGCTGAAACGCATATTGTTTTAGAACGTGGGGCCTTTGGATTACGCGCCCTGTATGCACAATGGAATCTTGATGGCGATGGACCTGCCAGTATTGGTGCAAATAAGCAGCTAGGCTGGTATATAGAACCGGCATGGCGTATTAATAAGGCTCTTGGTCTGTTCGCACGCTATGAGCAGTGGGACAATACCGCCGGAGCCCAAATCGATAGCCAGTATACTCAGTCAAGTGTCGGCGCTAACTACTGGTTGAATGAACATGTCGTATTCAAGTTCGACCTGCAGGACCAGAATGCACCTGAAGGTGCAAAAGAACTGGACGGTTTCAACATGGGCGTTGGATATCAATTCTAGGAGCCTTTCGGACTTAGGTAATCGTAGCGAGCATGGTGGGAGAACGAGGACAAATGATCATGATTTTGAGGCGCATAGTAGGCCTACGCAACGAAAAATCAGGGGCATTTGGACCGTTTTCCCATCAGCACAGTAGATTACCCCTAAGTCCGACAGACTCCTGGATGCTAAAGTCTATTAAAAACTGGCCTTTTACCAGTACGGCTATAATGATTTTCATTCTCTCAGCACTGGCGTTCCCGGCATGGTCCTCTGGCACGAAAGCAATCGTTTATTTAAGTAATAATGACTTCCTCAAGCAGTCCTTTAATGGTGACATACCAGAGGTTAAAACGGTCTGGCTAAAAGGCATGCTCAAAACTGATATCAGCAAAACACTGGGACACAACTATCCGGCGCTCAGAGTAAGATACTGGCTCAAAGATCATCGCAGCGCCTGGATACTGGAAGAAATCGGACGAGAAAAACCGATTACGGTGGGGTTTGTTGTACAGGATCAAAAACTGGTGTCTGTGAAAGTGCTTGTGTTCCGGGAGAACAGGGGGGGTGAGATACGCTTCCCATCCTTTACCGAACAGTTCGACGGTTCAGAGCTCGATAACAACCGTCAACTGAACCGTCGTATTGACGGTATTAGCGGAGCAACTTTGTCGGTCAATGCAGTACGTAAGCTGGCCGCCGTAGCCTTGCAGTTGTCAGACTATGTGATGAAACAACAAACCAACAAATAATCATGCACAAACATTTGAGTAAATGGCACGGGCGTATTGGTGTATTTGCTGCATTAATTGCTATCTATCTGTCGGTTACCGGCCTGATGCTCAATCACAGTCATGATCTCGGCCTGGATAAGTCGCGTCTGGACAGCTCGTGGATATTACAGTTATACGGCATCAAGCCACCCACGGGAATAAGCGCCAGTACTCGGGAGCACAAGGTAGTTAAACTCGGTGAAACCTTATTCATAGATGATCGCATCATCGGTCAATATAGTTCTGCTCTTGTCGGTGCCGCCACTCTCGATCAACTTTTGATCGTCGCATTGAATAATTCGATACTGTTACTTACTCCAAATGGAGAAATCGTTGAAACATTGACCCGCAGCAGCGGACTACCGGGACAAATAGAGCGGATAGGACGGGCTGACGTAGGACTGTTAATACAATCCGGCCAACAGATCTATATCAGTGATGCTGACTTACTCAACTGGCTACCCGTTAGTGATCAGGAATCTGGTGCCTCCTGGTCAAAACTTGAGGCAATCCCCTCCGCCACAGAAGCCAAACTCAAATTGTTACTGCCTGCCTATGGCCCAAGCTGGGAACGTGTGATCCAGGATTTACACAGTGGGCGATTCTTTAAATTACCGGGCATCCTGCTCATCGACCTGACAGGAATCGTAATATTACTGTTGTCTATCAGCGGCATTATCAGTTTCACTTTACGGAAAAAAGCCATCTGGAGAGAAAAATGAAATTCTCAGGATACGCAGCATAATCTGAATCCCCCTACTCTCCCAGTCTTGTTAAAAGCCTGAAAAATTGCCAGTCTTAGTGAATGACAAACTCACTGATCAATGAAACCAGCCCTTATCTTCTGCAACATGCAAAGAACCCGGTGAACTGGTATCCCTGGACACAAAAATCACTAACTCTTGCGGTAGAGGAAGATAAACCAATACTGCTGTCTATTGGTTACGCCGCCTGCCACTGGTGTCACGTTATGGAACATGAGTCTTTTGAGGATCAGGTGACCGCCGACATCATGAATCGTCACTTTATTTGTATCAAGGTAGACCGTGAAGAGCGACCTGACCTGGACAAGATCTACCAGACGGCTTATCAGTTGCTGAACCAGAAACCCGGTGGCTGGCCGTTAAACATGTTTCTCAGCCCGGAAGATCAGCTGCCGTTTTTTGGTGGCACCTATTTTCCACCTGATGCCCGCCACGGCATGCCACCCTTCAAAGTCGTGCTAAAACGTATTTCCGACCATTTTCGGCAGCATAGAGAAGAACTGAAAGAGCATAAACAACAGATGATGGCGGCATTTTCCAGCATCACCGAAAATAGATCCTCCAGTAATACGGTAAGCCTGGCCAATGAACCACTAGAACTTGCCGCCAGCACCCTGCAGGAAACCTTTGACCCGGTGCACGGCGGTTTTGGTGGTGCGCCCAAGTTCCCTCATCCCACCAATCTGGAACGCTGCCTGCGGCATGCCTATTTCTGCAATAACGAACACACGGCAAAGTCATTGCTTGAGTTGTGTCGATTCACATTAAACAAGATGTCTGAGGGGGGTATTCATGATCACATAGGGGGTGGCTTCTATCGCTACTCGACCGATGAGATGTGGATGATCCCACATTTTGAAAAAATGCTCTACGATAATGCCCAGCTGATCACCCTCTATCTCGCTGCTGCAGTAAGCTGTGATGCACCAGAGATGTTTGCCGTCGCGGATAACACCTGTGCCTGGGTAAGCAGAGAAATGCAGTCAACCGAAGGCGGCTACTACTCCAGTCTCGATGCCGATTCTGAAGGAGAGGAAGGTCTGTTCTATATCTGGCAGGCTGATCAGATACAAAAGCTGCTTACTCCTCTGCAATGGAAGTTATTGCAGTCACGCTACAAACTTTCCGGCAAAGCTAATTTTGAAAGCCAGTGGCACTTTCATGCCCTGAAAACGATCCAGACCGTTGCGAAAGAAAGCGAACTTGATGAAGCGGTTGCCAAAACAGAAATTGCACAGGCCCTGAAAACACTGTTGCATGCACGTGCATCACGTATTCGACCCGGACTGGATGACAAAATCCTGACCGCCTGGAACGGCATGATGATAGGCGCCATGGCACAGGCGGGTGATGCCCTGGGCAAACCCGAGTACATCCATTCCGCTGAACGATCACTGGTATTTATTCGTAGACATTTGTGGGATGGTCATCGCCTTCAAGTTACAGCAAGAAATGGGAAAAGCCAGTTAAATGCCTATCTGGATGACTATGTTCTGTTGGCCACAGGACTGTTTGAATTGCTAAAAGTTCGCTGGTCAACAGATGACATGCAAATGCTGATATTACTCATTGAAAGCATGCTTGAGCATTTTGAAGACAAGGAATACGGTGGCTTCTTTTTCACCTCCGACGATCATGAACAGCTTATCATCCGTATCAAACCGGATTCCGATGATGCCATCCCCTCAGGCAACGGCATTGCCGCGCAACTGTTATTGATAGTTGGTCACACCATTGGTGAACAAAGGTATCTCGATGCTGCAGAAAAAACACTTCGTGTACTGTGGAGCAATATCAATCGTTATCCGGAGGGTCATGGCAGCCTGCTTTCAGCACTTGAGACCCATCTTAGTCCGCCGGAAATTATTATTCTGCGTGGAGAAAAAAGCCAGTTAGAAACATGGAGAAATCTGACGAAGCAATATACCCATCCTGACCGAGTTGTTCTGGCGATACCATCAGATGCGAAGTATCTGCCAGGACTGCTGGCTTCAAAAACAGCACCCGAAGATGGCATGCTGGCTTATCCCTGCCGCGGAACAAGCTGCCTGCCACCTATCTCGGTTCTGGATGAGTTTCGGGAGTATTTTTTAAACTGATTTTCGAAACCCGCCAAAATCGCCAAACTAGCCAGACCGCCGCAAGCGTCAAACTTGCCACCAGTCCCATCCACAAACCCTGCGGTCCAAACGCTCGATTAATACCCAGATAATAAGAAAAAGGCAGACCAACAAACCAGTAAGCCACAACACTTACCAGCAAGGGGTATAAGGTGTCTTTCATTCCACGCAATGCGCCGGCTGCGGAGACCTGAATTCCATCAGACAATTGGAAAATCGCCGCCATGAATAACAAGGTAACAGCCATGGTCGCCACATCAGCATCCTTACTGTAGATCGATACAATCAAATCAGGAAATAACAGCATAATGCTCGCGGTCGCAAACATACACATGCCGGCCAGGCTGATACCTGCCAGACCACGGAAACGGGCACCAGCAGGCCGCCGCTCCCCCAGCGCATGGCCTACTCTTATTGTCGTCGCTGCTGATATCCCCAGAGGGATCATAAACATCATACCGGCAAAATTGATGGCGATCTGATGTGCGGCCACTTCGATGACACCGAGGCTCCCCATCAGTAACCCAACAGCAGAAAACATTCCGACCTCATTGACCAGCGTCAGGCCTATTGGCAGGCCGAGTCGCAGCATTTCTTTTGTACGCTTCCAGTCCGGTTTCAGTCTTTCCGATTGCCAGATATCCGCATATCTGTGGTGTGCAAAGATATACACCACCAGCATCAGAAGATTAATCCACATCACCGCTGCAGTTGCCCAACCTGCACCTACCGCTCCCATCGCCGGGACACCCAGCTTGCCGAACATGAGGATGTAATTCAGCAACACATTTATAGCCAGCCCAATAAGTTGAATGACCATCATTGGCCGGGTATAACCAATACCTTCACTGACAAAACGCAGTGCAAGATAGGCACAAACTGCCGGAATACCCCAGGAGACGGCATACAGATAGCCTGTTGCCACTGGCACGATACCTTCATCAATCCCAACCCAGTCCATCACTCCAGACAGAAGTCGAACAGAAAAAAATCCCAGCAGCCCCAGCACAACTGACACCAGCAAGGACTGTTTGATTAGATCCCGAATCGCTGACGTCTGCCCTGCTCCGAAATAATGCGACACCATGCTAGAGACAGCCATCATCAGCCCGACAGCAAATAAATAGACAGGAATCCATAAATTGGCACCAACGGCAATCGCACCTAATGCCAGAGGGCTAATACGCCCTGCCATAATGGTATCGACAAAACCGGTAGCTATCAGCGCGATCTGGCCAATAGTAATCGGCACAGCCAGCTTCACCAGCTGCCGGTATTCCCGAATCACCACATGTCTTTTTTCAAACATAAGAATTATTAGTCGCTAAAAACACATTTACTACAGAGGACACGGAGGTCACAGAGGAAAAAATATTTAGTCAAAAGAATAAAACCCACACTTTTTATCTAGCTCATATCTCAAAAGAAAATGTCCATAGATTCTTTAACCCTCTGTAATCTCCGTGTCCTCTGTGGCAAAAAATCTTTTGATTTAGAAACAAAAAAGGCCGCGAAGATCGCGGCCTTTTAACTCTAACAGCATACGTCTGTTAGTAATATCTCTTATCTTTTACGACTGATTACCAGGCACTGCCCTGATCAAACATTGGCATCGGTGGAGGCATGTCATAAAACCCTGGGGGTGGACCAAAATCCTGAGGGTAGCCGAAATCCTGTGGGGAACTAAATCTCTGAGGCGGTCCCCATGGCATAGGCTGCATCGCTGGGTTGAACGGTACTCCATACCGTGGCGGCCCAGCACCCTGCGGCGGTCCCCATGGTGCTGGATGGCCATAGGGCATTGGCATCTGATTTACGGCAGGTTGAGATGGGGCCACATTGTCGGACGCAGTATCGGTAGCCACCTCTGCATCACCATCAGTTATTTCACCCTTGCCATCGAAAAGGCTTCCAAAGAAACCTTTGGATTCTTCTGTTCTTTCTTCAGATTCTGTTTTGTCAATGGCCACTGCATTCTCTTTTACTTTCACTTTAGGCACAGACTCAACGCTCTTTGTAGTCTTAGCAGGCACCTTCTTAGTTGGCATCTGCTCAGGCGTGGCTATAGGCACAGCCGCTGGAGACACCGGTGCAACGGCTGTTGCCGGAGGTGTTTTGTCCTCAGTACTCTCTTCATCATCATACAGATAAGAGACAAATGCCCATACCCCTATAATGAACAGTAGAGCGATAGAAATTCTAGATAGCGTGGCCAGACTGTCTTTTTTCTGTTTGGGGGGGCTAACGACAGCAGACGTCTGTGCGGCTTTAAGACCAGGCTTTGTCTTTTCTTTCTGCCCATTACTATTTTCAGCCACAGTAGCCGTCACCGCTACTTTCTCCGTACTGGCAGATTTTGTGGACTTCTGATTAATCACCTTTTTAACTGCTTTTTTTACAGGTTTCTTTTTGAGCGACTTCTTTGCAGCCTTTTTAACCGCTTTCTTTTTGGTAGTCTTAGTCATCTTTTCCGCAGTCGTGCTTTCTCCTGCTACCTTGTTTTTTTCGTCGGCCATCTCAATAACTCCGCGTGATAGTGATCAGTGTTAAGTCATTGTGCTGCCCACGTACCAAAAACATCAAGCAGCCACAATATAAGCTTATTATTATATTATATAATTCCAGATAAAGATAGATACCGTCATCTATCCGCCTACCAGGGCTGATAGTTAAAGTTGTACTGAAAACGCGCGGCGATTTCTTCTCGTGTTGGCGCGTGGTTTTGAGTGCCGTTAACCTCGATTTTGCTTGCACCCATTATTGCTGCCAGACGTCCGGTAGTTTCCCAGTCCATATTGTTCATCAAACCATACAACAAACCTGAGCGGTAGGCATCACCACAGCCGGTTGGATCCTTCAGCTTATCAATTTTGGCAACGGGTATGTTTATTTCCTTACTATTTGTGTAGATAATTGATCCTTTGCCACCACGGGTTATCACTAAAGCATCCACTTCATTAGCAATTTCCTCAACACTTTTACCTGTTCGCTTAGAAAATAGCTGGAATTCATAATCATTCAAGGTCAGCCAGGTGGCCTGTACAAGGAACCGATTCAGGTCGTCACCATCAAACATCGGCATCCCCTGACCCGGATCAAAAATAAACGGGATATTGGCTTCAACAAACTGTGTCGCGTGATCGATCATACCCTGACGACCATCCGGAGAGACGATACCAATCGTCACACCTGCTTCATCAAACACCCTGTTCAGGTGCGACCTGTTCATAGCACCCGGGTGGAAGGCAGTAATCTGATTATCATCCTGATCTGTAGTGATGTAGGCCTGTGCTGTGTAATCATCAGCAAGCTCTTTCAATGACTCTCGGCTGATACCGGCCTTGTCCATCCAGTCTGCATAGGGGCCAAAATCACTTCCCACAGTAGCCATCGGCCTACCTTCACCACCAAGCAGATTTAGATTGTAGGCAATATTCCCGGCACAGCCACCAAACTCACGACGCATGCTGGGTACCAGAAAGGAAACATTCAGGATATGCACCTGATCCGGCAGAATATGATTCTTAAAACGATCCTCGAATACCATAATGGTATCAAAAGCCATCGACCCACAGATTAAAGCTGTCATATTGATATTCCGTTTAAGTATTAATTAAAAAATCAAAATCATTTACGACAGAGGATACGGAGGTTTTAATATGGTTTTATCAGGGCAATTATATCGTTATCAAGATTGCTGTTAATACCTGGGGAACCTCTGATCAATTCGTGACCTCTGTATCCTCTGTGGTAAAAATGTTTTTTATACTCCGTTTTCTCCCTGCCATACTATGTCCAGTTGTCTTGCCGCGCGAACCTCATCCAGTCGTCGCACTGGCAGGGTGTGTGGGGCAGTTTTTACTGTCTCAACCTGCTCGACAGTCTCTTCCCCGATCTCTATCATTGCACGGATAAAACCATCCAGTTCTTCCAGACTTTCACTCTCTGTCGGTTCAATGAGAAAACACTCGGGCACCAGTAAAGGGAAGTATGTAGTCGGTGCGTGATAGCCCTTATCCAGCAGGCGCTTGGCAAAATCCATTGCAGTAACCCCGGTGTCAGCCTTATTCTTTTTCAGTGTCAGGACAAACTCATGTGTCGCCCGGCGTGTGGGGTAAGCCATCTCAAAACCGGCCCGTTCAAGTTTTGTTTTCATATAGTTGGCATTCAGGGTTGCATAATCTGCTACGCGTTTCATACCCTCACGTCCCAACAGGCGTGCATAGACCCAGGCCCGTAATAAAATACCCGTATTCCCCATGAAACAGGAGAGGCGGCCAATGCTCTGTGGGCAATCATTTTTGTTGAGAAGTCTGTACTCACCGGATGATTCCACAATCTTTGGTACCGGCAAAAAGGGTATAAGTCGTTCATTAACGCCCACAGGCCCTGCACCCGGTCCACCCCCGCCGTGCGGGGTAGAGAAGGTTTTGTGCAGGTTCAAATGGATAACATCAAAACCCATTTCGCCCGGTTTCACCTTGCCAAGGATAGCATTCATATTGGCACCGTCGTAATACAACAACCCACCTGCCTCATGAACCAGCGCTGCAATCTCCTTGATTTGTCTCTCAAAAACACCCAGAGTAGATGGGTTCGTCAACATCAGACCCGCCGTTTGCGGGCCAAGGGTGGCACGTAATGCCTTAATGTCTACATCACCATTACCCTGTGTTGGAATCTCACGCACCCTGTAGCCACACATCACTGCACTGGCCGGATTAGTGCCATGTGCAGCATCAGGCACCAGGATTTCTTCACGCCTTCCATCATTCCTGGCATCGTGGTAAGCACGGATCATGGCAATACCGGTAAATTCACCCTGCGCACCGGCCATCGGCGCAAGACTGATTTCGGACATGCCAGAAATATCTTTCAGTATCTCCTGTAGATCGAACAAACAGCTGAGTATCCCCTGCCCGGTTGAGTCCGGTGCCGAAGGGTGGCGGCCACTAAACCCCTCATACTGTGCTACTTCGTTACAGATCCGTGGATTGTGTTTCATCGTGCAGGAACCCAGCGGGTAAAACTGCGTATCGATGGAAAAGTTCAACTGGCTGAGGCGGGTATAATGCCTGACAACCTGCATTTCGGAAACTTCAGGCAAAGCTGGCCTTTTTTTACGCCGCAAACCGTCTGGAATATCATCGATTGGGGATGTGGTGGAAAGAAATTGTGAATTGTTAGTCCGCCCGGCTGTAGATTGTTCGAAAATTAGTTTAGTCATATCAAATTCTATTTAATTGTTTCTGTCACATCTTCCGTGCACAGGGTGGATCGAGGCGACGCTTACTGACGATACGTTCCAGGTGCAGCGCATACTCATCCATCTCCTCTTCCGTACGTAATTCTGTCGCACAAACCAGGAGGCAGTTCTGCAGATTATTGAAATCTGCGGCAAGCGCTTTACCGGCAATAATACCCTGCGCGGTCATCGCTCGTAGCAGATCATCCATCGGCGCATCAATACGCAAAACACATTCATGGAAAACAGTACTGTTGAATTCAGCCTCTACCCCATCAATCGAAGTCAGTTTTTCAATCAGCTTGCGCGTGTTGGTATGTGAAGCCTGTGCCGCCTGTTCCATCCCTGCGGGACCCATCAGCGACATGTACAGGGTTGCTGCCGTTACCATCAGACCCTGGTTAGTACAGATATTTGATGTCGCCTTTGAGCGCCGTATGTGCTGCTCTCTGGCCTGTAGTGTGAGGGTGAACCCCTGCTTGCCGTCTACATCGACCGTGCGCCCAACTAAACGCCCCGGCATCTGCCTGACCAGCTTCTGGCTACTGCACATGAAGCCAAAATATGGGCCACCGGACGACAGTGGAATACCCAATGGCTGTCCCTCACCAACAACAATATCAGCCCCTGTCTCACCCCAGTCACCCGGGGCCTTCAGTACCGCCAGCGACAGGGGATTGACCACAGCAATCACCAGACAAGCGTTATCATGCGCCAAATCCACCAGCCCATCGACATCTTCCAGTATGCCAAAATAGTTTGGCTGTGGAATCACTATAGCGGCAACATCTTCACTTAGTTCATCCTTTAGTCTGTTGAGGTCTATGCAACCGATTTCTGCGGAGTAGGCAACAGAACTTAAGATTATGCCCTGATTTTTGACAATAGTTTGGGCTGTCTCACGATAGCGAGGGTGAACGGTCTCAGGCATCAGTACACGCCTCTTTTTACACCGTGTCCGCACCGCCATCAGTACAGCTTCAGCCAGCGCACTGGCACCTTCATAAAGACTGGCGTTGGAGACATCCATAGCGGTCAAGGATGCCATCATGGTCTGGTATTCGTACAGCAGTTGCAGCGTACCCTGAGAGGCCTCGGCCTGATAGGGCGTATAGGCCGAATAAAATTCGCCACGGGTAGCAAGCTGCCATACTGCAGCGGGAATATGATGCTCGTAGGCTCCGGCACCGATAAAGTTTACATAAGCGTTATCAATTTCCGCACGTTTTTTTGACAGCTGTCGGATAGCCGCTTCGCCCATGGCAGACGGTACATGATTTAGCTTCTCGTTGATCAGTTCATCAGGAATCTCATCAAATAACTCATCGATCTGCCTGACACCAATGGCTTCAAGCATCTGACGCGTTTCTTTCTCGGTATGAGGTATAAAAGGCATAGTCAAAAAATAATCTTAGGCCACAGATCTTGGAACTTGGAACTTGGAACTTCCAAGCTAATCATCCGCTTCAATGGCTTCATACGCATCAGCATCCATCAGGCCATCCAGCTCACTGACATCCGCTATCTGTAGACGGAACATCCAGCCCTCACCGTAAGGGTCTTCATTTATCAATTCTGGAGCATCGACCAGTTTTTCATTGACCGCGATCACCGTACCGGCAACCGGGGCATAGACATCTGAAGCAGCTTTCACCGATTCGATGACTGAGCATTCATCACCTGCATCCAGCTTTTTATCTATCTCGGGCAGCTCAATAAAAACCATATCACCCAGTAACACCTGCGCATAATCAGTGATACCAATCGTCACCAGGCCGTCGTCACCGGCTAAAATCCACTCATGTGACTTGGTATATTTTAATTCCCGCGGAACATTACTCATTTTCTGTTCTCCTGAAAAAAACTATTTTTGTTCGGTTTCTATACATGGTTTGCCATAACGGACAAAAGGGCATTTAACAACGATTGCAGAAACCGGACGGCCCCGTATATCAACTTTACAGCTATCTCCAGTTTTCACTGTGGCCGGTACACGTGCCAACGCTATCGATCTCGCCAGGGTTGGTGAATAGCTACCGCTGGTAATTTCACCGCTGCTGCCGTCAGCAAATTGCACCTGCTGATGAGAACGTAGCACACCTCGCCCTGTCAGTAGCAAACCGACCATCCGTTGCAGATGGCTATCCCGCTTTACAGCTTGCAAGGCCCTGCGCCCGATAAAGTCTCTTGATTCCGGCTGCCAGGCAACGGTCCAGCCCAGACCCGACACCAGCGGTGAAGTAGTTTCATCCATATCCAGACCGTAAAGTAGCATTCCTGCTTCAAGCCGCAAGGTATCACGCGCACCCAATCCTGCAGGCTTCACATCAGCCATCATCAGCTGCTGCCACAGATCAACCGCGTCATTACCCGGCAGAATAAGTTCAAGCCCATCCTCGCCGGTATAACCAGTACGAGCGATGAATACTTCATCTATTTCACAGGCCTGAAACACGGCCAGTTCTGCCACTCGATCTGCCGCCTCATCTGATAACAGGGAAGAAAATCTTTCAATCGCCTGCGGCCCCTGTATTGCTAGCATAGCCAGATCAGGTCTCTCGCTAAGTCTTACATTCTGGAAATCATGCCGTGAACTGTTGATCCATTTCATATCTTTGTCATGCCTGCCGGCATTTAGGATCATTCGGTACCAGCTTTCATTCATGAAATATACGATTAGATCATCAATGATGCCCCCGTCGTCCATTAACATACAGCTATAAAGGGCCTTACCCGGATTCTTCAGCCTGTCAACATCATTGGCGAGTAAATGCTGTAAAAAAGCTTTACTACCGGTACCGTGTAAATCAACGATGTTCATGTGCGAGACATCGAACACACCGGCAGATTGACGAACGGCATGGTGTTCGTCCAATTGTGAACCGTAGTGGACAGGCATTTGCCAGCCAGAAAAATCGACGATCTTTGCACCTGCATCGACATGCTGTTGATAAAGCGGTGTTTGTTTGGCTGTCATAAAAGCTCCTGGAGTCGCACGGATACTGACAGCAGGTTTTACCTGTCTGTCATTCGCCCATCTGTCCGTTCACCTGAGAGATTTACCCCCTTCGGTGTGTCTTCCTGCGAAATATGCTGAAGACAGCTCTCCAGAGCCGATGGTTTATTGCGGTCCTTTTGCCTGAGCGATTCCGGGCGGGTTGCGCCTTCGGCGCCGACACTGTAGGCGGTGCCTCAGTTGCCGGTCTCTCCCTCAATAAACCCTGGTCGGGGAACAAACTATACGAAAATCCAGCAATGATTTCCACGTATTCTGGGAAAAATGATGTCAAGATACCTGAGCTAATTGCTTTCTAACCACTCGCCCAAGCGTCAGGCCCTGCACCAGCATGGCAAAAACGACCACTGCATAGGTCATCGGTAGAAGATACAGGCGTACTTCATCAGCAGGCAAGGACAATACCAGTGCAACCGATATCCCCCCGCGCAAACCACCCCAGGTGAGAATCCTGATGACCCCGGGTGAAAACTGATACTTTGATCTTAATATTGAGACGGGTATAGAGACGCTGATTAAACGTGACAACAGGACGACCGGTATAGCGATTATTGCGAGCAGGAATGCATTTGCTGACAGGGGAATAATCAGTAGAACTTCGAGACCCAGCAATACAAATAGCACGGCATTAAGAATTTCATCAACCAATTCCCAGAATGTGTCCAGGTGTTCACGTGTCGTCTTGGACATGGCGAACTGGCGACCATGATTACCGATCAGCAATCCAGCCACTACGATAGCGATAGGGGCTGAAAGATGCCAGGCCTCTGCAAAGGCATAACCACCCATGACCAGAGCGAGGGAAAGGATAATCTCAACCTGATAATTGTCAACCCGCCGCAACATGCGGTAGGTTATGTAACCCGCTAGTAATCCAAACAATGCTCCACCGAAAGTTTCAGTTATGAATAACTCGGCCACCTCAGCGACCTGCATGGGCTCACTGCTGTAGGCGATGTTAAATATCACCAGAAATAGGACCACACCAACACCATCATTGAACAACGACTCTCCGGCAATTTTTGTTTCCAGTGAAGCGGGGACTCCCAATGTTTTCAGGGTACTGATAACCGCGACAGGATCAGTAGGAGAAATCAGCGCACCAAATAACAGGCTATGAATAAAACTTAATGGCAAATCCAGCAGCAATGCGACTGACCAGACCAGTGATGCCACAATCAGAGTAGAAAGCAGTACACCAATAGTCGCCAGTGAGGCGACTATCCACTTCATTTCCGATAGGCGATTCAGATCGACATGCAGGGCGCCGGCAAATAACAGGAAGCTGAGCATGCCATGTAATAACGTGGCACTGAAATCAATTCCGGCCAGCAGTGTTTTTTCATGCTCCAGCAGTAGCGGAAAACCCATGCTGCCAAGTATCAGCAGCATTAATGACAATGCCATGGATATTGCCATGACACCGATAGTTGCAGGCAGCTTCAGATAGACATGATTCAGGAAACTAAAAACTGCCGTCAGGGTAATTAGAACAGCAGTAATTTGTAACAGGTCCATAGCAGGTGCTAATCAGCTGAATATCGACTAAACAACATTCAGATGAGTAACTACTCACTGGCAAATGAGAAATCTACAAGGTACTGCATCAACCCCGAATACAGACTTGGGTCAGCGGCTTCGAAATTTGTGAAACCCAGTTTTTTTAACATGGCCTTGCCATCTTTTGTCTTGTCTGCCTTAAGCAGGGCCTTCTTTATTTTTTCACGTTTAGCCTCGGGCATATTCGGTGATACAGAAATAGCGACGTGGGGAATCTGTACACTGGTTTTTACTACCACCAGATCTGCACCATCCTGCAGCGCATTGTTCACCAGTGGGGTGGGTATAATTGCTCCAAGTACCTCACCGGAAATGAGCATTTGTAATGACTCGTCAGCAGAATTTGTTGGTACGATAAAAGGTTGACGTAGCGGATTTCTGAACATCTGACCAAGGAAAACACCCGAGGGTGCTGGTGGCATTAATGATGCGATTCGTTTGCCAACCAGTTCATCGGCCTCAAACACGGCGTTATCTCCTCTGACTATCAAGGTATAACTTACCAGACCCGGTATTTTAGCCAGAGAAATCCAATTCTCTTTTTCTATTCGATAATCAGTAAAGAAGGCATTATCCATCATGATTTCATAAGGATTATTCTTTTTCTGTTTTACCCAGTATTCAGGAAAATCGCGGGCAGTGTGGATGACCACCTTGTCACCTGTAATCTTGGCAAGATAATCAGCCAGCGGCTGGAAGGCTTTTCTGGTTTCTTTTTCATCGAGTATTGGTTGTATGGCAAAATCCAACGTTGCTGCTGTGGCTATAGCCGGTTGAAACATTGCACCCAGGGCAATTCCCAGACCACAGACACCTGCATAAATAATTTTTTTTCCTTGGTTCATCTGATTCTTCCTCCAAACACTATTTCACCAACAACGGCCAGTAAAATTGTCCATTTAATTTATTATTATTCGTGTACAGATGCGAAAAAACTGCCTACACCCCCATACATATAACCATAGATACTACATTCTTCATATTTATTCTAGCCGAGCACGTCAATCCAACAAGTTTTTTTAATAATTTCAATAAATAATGGCATTTTTCTTCTTCAGTTTCCCAATGCACGATCAACCAGGAACCGTTTTATCGGAGGGGCATGATCAATCATTTTCATCGCGAACCTGCGCGACTTTTGTACAAGCCGTCGGCGGCTGGTGAAAATACGCTGTATACCGTCCATTCCCGCAAGCATTAAACTTACTTCTGCGCGTCGGCGGCGTGCATATCTTCTCAAATATAAAGGGTCCGCAATATCTCGACCATGACCTACCGACTCAAGCAGTGTAGATGAGAGTTCTGCGACATCCCCAAAACCAAGATTAACCCCCTGACCTGCCAGTGGGTGAACTCTGTGTGCCGCATCACCCAACAGTATAATACGGTCTTTGACATATCTCCTGGCATTGGCCAGTACTAATGGGAACCCTGCACGTGGGCTGAGTACTTCGATACTCCCCAGCCGATGCTCAAAAGCATTGGCAAGCTGCTCAGAGAACGCTGCATCATCCAGCAACAACAGCTCTTTTGCACGCATGCTGTCTGCAGACCAGACGATCGAACAACTGCCGTCTGACAAAGGTAACAGGGCCAGGGGGCCGCCAACAAGGAAGTGTTGCCAAGCTGTATTCTGATGTGACAAGCCTGTCCTGACTCTGGCAACAATTCCTGTTTGCTGGTAATCGTGATGGTCGCTCTTTATCCTCGATAAGCAGCGCAGCTGTGAATTACCCCCGTCAGCAGCAATCACCAGACTGCTCCTGATCTCATCTCCACTATCCAGCTTTATTTGAACGCAATTATCCACCCATGTCATCGCGGATAACCGACTGGGCATCAGCAGTCTGATGTTTGACTGGCTTTGGCACTGCATTATCAAACAGGTATTAATAAGATTATTTTCGACGATATGCCCAAGATATGCCTGACCGCTATCCGCTGCATCGAAATCCAAACTGACACGACCATCCCAGACGTGCATATGTTCATACGGCGATACCCGCCTGGCCAGTATTTCCTGCCAGACACCGAGATTCTTCAGTAATCTTTCAGAGGCTGCACTGATAGCACAGACACGTAAATTATATTCTGACTCAGACCATTGTGGCAGTTCATTGGCCTCAATCAGACTAACAGTAAAACCCTCGCGGGCAAAAGACAGGGCGGCGGCTGAACCGACCATGCCGGCACCAAGGATAAAGATATCTGTTTGTTGATCTGTCATTATTGTTTAGGGGGCAGCTCTCTTAATTCCAGGCCACGTGCCAGGCGGGACTGGCGCCCTGCGAGACCCATAGTTCGTTTCAGCAAAACCTGTTTCAGCTCTGGAAACATGTCCGTGACCAGGAGACCAAGATTTCTGGCAGCAATCACCGGCATTAAACGACTGGTGAAAATCTTGATCATGCCGTGTGTAAACCCTGTCACCTGTTGTGTATCCCGATCGCGTATCTTTTCATACTGCTGAAGAATATCCGATGACCCTGGATCCTGTTGCCTGCCACAGGCAAACGCAAGCACTTCCGCTAACCAGGCCACGTCCCTGAGCCCCAGGTTAAAACCCTGCGCCGCAACCGGGTGAACAGTATGTGCAGCATTACCTACCAGCACCACACGCCTGCCTGTGTATGCTTCAACACGGCTTCTGGCCAAAGGAAAGGTATAACGTTTGCCTGCCCGCGAGAGACGCCCTAAACGGTCACCAAACTGCTGCTGTAAACGTCCCAGAAACTGGTCTTCGGGCAGGGCAATAAGCCCTTCTACATCTTCATGATTGACTGCCCAGACGCACCAGCAGTGGTCTTCATTCATCGGCAGCATGGCAAGCGGACCGGACGGGGTAAACCTTTCATAGGCACAATGCTGGTGAGATTTTCCGGGTGTGACATTGCAAACGATAGCTGTCTGGCAGTAGTCATCTGTCATGGACTGAAAACCCAGCTTCTCACGCAGACCCGAACGCCCACCATCAGCAATAACAACCAGCTTACCCACTACCGTAATGTCTTCACTGTCCATTGTGCAGATAAGTGTTGCGAAATTTTCATCCACATCAACATCACTGACCATCGCCGGGCAGAGGACATCGACATGCTCCAGTGTCTCAAGCCGAGCCATCAAGGCCGCGCCTAGGGCCCGATTCTCGATCACATAACCCAGCGCCTCAACAGCGGCATCCTTCCTGTCAAGGTGCACGATACCCGGGTAACCACGATCTGACACGTGGATACGATGAATCGGGCATACTGCATCGTTATCAATCTGCGGCCAGATGCCCATGCTTTCATAGATTAAACGCGATCCATGCGAAAGAGAAATAGTCCGCACATCATAGCTAGGCTGTTGATCAGACTGCCAGGGCACGGCTTCGATGATAGCCATATGAATACCCGTATCCGCCAGTGCACAGGCCAGGCTGGCACCGGCCATGCCTCCGCCGACGATTATCAGGTCATAGGGTTTCTTTGTCATTAACGGCTCCGCATTAAAGGCAGAGAAAAGAGGAAAGTTTAAAGAGGAAAGGAAAATCAAAATCGCAACCCCTCTTTCTTCTTTTACCTTTTCATTATGTGCTCTATATCATCAATCTGTTTCGGTGCATCAATACTCAAAACCTCATAGCCATTCTTTGTTATGGCGACGTCGTCTTCTATTCGGATACCAATATTCCACCATCGTTCATCAATGTCCTCTGCACCCGCAGTGATGTAAAGGCCCGGTTCAACGGTCATTATCATCCCGCATTCAAGCTCACGCCAGCTATCATTGACTTTATAGTCCCCAACATCATGCACATCCAGCCCTAACCAGTGGCCAGTTTTGTGCATATAGAAACGCTGGTAGGCCTCAGTACCGAGTAATTCATCCACATCGCCCTGCAGCAACCCATGTTCAATTAGCCCCTCTGTTATCACACGCACCGCCGCATTATGTGGCACATCCCAGGTCGTGCCGGGTTTGATGGTATCCATAGCTGCCTGCTGCGCAGCCAGCACCACCTCATACAGTGCACGTTGCTCTGTGCTAAATTTACCGTTGACAGGAAAACTGCGTGAGATATCTGCGGCATAACCATCGATTTCACAACCGGCATCGATCAACAACATATCACCGTCTTTTAGCTCCGCCCTGTTCTCTGTGTAATGCAGCACACAGGTATTCTCGCCCGTAGCCACTATAGGGGGATACGCCGGAAATTCACTGCCCTTCTTGCGAAAGATATACTGAAACTCGGCTTCAATTTCGTATTCTTTCATGCCGGGTTTGCACACCTTCATCGCCTGCTTATGGGCACGTGATGATATCTTGCAGGCCTTCTGTATAAGGGCCTTTTCTTCACAGCGCTTCACCAGCCGCATTTCATGCAGGATATGGCCAAGATCAAGTATCTCGGCCGGTGCTGATATCCCGGTACGGGCCTTGCTGCGCACCTCATTCACCCAGGTCATCAGGCGTGAATCAAATTCATCGTTGGCACCCATGCTGTAAAATACTTTTTCACGATTCTCCAGCAATCCCGGTACGATCTCGTCAATATCCGTAATCGGAAAAGCATCATCCGCACCATAATATTCACAAACACCTTCCAACCCAGCTCGATAACCATCCCAGGTTTCTTTTTCTGGGTCTCTTTCCCGGCAAAACATAATAAACTCGCCATGTTCCCGTCCTGGCACCAGTACCGCAACGGCTTCTGGCTCATTAAAATGTGTCAGGTAGTAAAAATCACTGGATGCACGAAAGGGATACAGTACATCCCGACTGCGTACCCGTTCACTGGCTGTCGGTATAATCGCGACCCCACCACCCATCATCTGCATCACTTCCTGGCGACGTTTTGTGTACTGATTATTCATTTTCACTGTCCCTGCCCGTTGCACCCTATTTACCTGCTTCCCAGCCACACTCATTAATTAACGCCCTATAAATTATCTGTATACCAACACGCACATATTCCTCCAATTGCATCAAATCATTGTCTGAACCGCTGACATCTATAGACGTATCAAGCTGAGATATTTCGACCAGATCCTTTGCCACTTCTGCAGCATCTTGTGGCAGTTTATCAAATTCTTTTAGACCAGATTCGAGCAGACCCATCACGTAGCCCCCACACCATTCCGCCAGTGCACGACTCCTCTCCAGCAGAGGAATGGCATCATCTGGCAACAGAAACTGAAAATTGAAGCCCTCGTCTCTGTACCCCTCAGAGCTTACCTGTACCAGCTGTGAAATAAGTACAGAAAACTCAGGGTCCTGTTGTAAAGATTCAGGATCATCAGTAAAGAACCTCATAATCGAGGCCGTATTTTGCGTATTCAGGGCACCTGCAATCAAACCATGACACTCTGCAGCGGACAACTGGCTGTTTACCCGTCGTAAAGCACTGGTCACCTCCCTATACGTCGGCATAATACGGCTATTCTGGCCCATCTAGCTCCCAATTTTTATTCACTTACGACAGAAAATGGTCATAAATATGATCTGATTGCACTATTCAGGTTTATTCCTGAGGGAAAAAGTCATATTATCTTCCAACAGCCTTATGCAACAAGTACTATATGGGCTGATATAACAACAACTCGTAGTCTTTTTTAGAATTCTATTGTGTAAAGAACATTCTAAAGACTCACCCTTGTTTAGAGAATAAGTGACCCAGGAGAGGTTATTCTGTGATTCAGGAAGAACTGGATAAACTGGAAGCCCGGATATTTGAACTGTCAGAGACCCTACGTCGACTGGAGGAGCAAAATCGCATTCTGCGTGTAGACCAGCGCTCCCTGAATAAGGAAAACGGTCGTCTAACTGAGAAGAACCGCATTGCCTGCACCCGGTTAGAGTCTATTGTCAATCGTCTTAAAACACTGGAGCAATCTGCTTGAGATCAACTGAATCAGGGGTTCAGATAAATATCCTCGGGAAAGAATATTCCGTTGCCTGCCCCGATGAAAAACGTGATGAGCTTCTTTCAGCGGCATCATTTCTTGATCAGAATATGCGAGAAATACAGCAAAGCGGTGCCGTACTGGGTACTGAGCGTGTTGCTGTAATGGCTGCACTGAACATTGCCCACGATCTACTATCCCTGCGTGAAAATACCGGTCTGACACTGGAAATGGAAACTCGCATCAAGGCTCTTCGAAAAAATCTGGAAGAAGCCTTGGATGGGCAGGCCGAAATGGAGCTATAATTACGGGGTGGCGCCCGCTACGGTGTACGTGGCATTCTAATAACCCTTAGAACCTAATCCACAAACTCGGGATTCAGCGCTAATGCTGTTGAGCCGTCTCCATGAACGTCATGTTGATAGCCTGATGCACGACCAAGAGTCCCACTTGAACCCCTGGTTCAAGGTATATGCGTGTTACGGCACAGGTGGGGGCGCCACCTTTTTCGAAACAACTTAAAGATGTGATCTGCCAATGACCGATAAAAAGGCCATACGCCAACAATTTCGGAAAAAACGTTCGGCCTTACCTGCATACCGCCAGCAGCTTGCCAGCCTCGCGATTGCCGATAAAGTACTGCGAAAAATTCCTGTCATACGGCGCGCCGGAGGCATTGCATTTTATCTTTCACAGGAAGGGGAAATTGATCTGTTACCCCTAATGTTGTACTGCCTGAAACAAGGCCAGCGATGTTATTTGCCAGTACTGGAAACTCCTGATGAAAAAAAACTACGTTTCGCCGAATGGCAACCAGGGCAGACCATGTCACAGAACAAATACGGGATAGGGGAGCCAATCGTCCCGCAGCACCAACTTCTGTCAGCGGCGGAAATAGATTTGATTTTTATGCCCCTGGTCGCTTTTGATGCCTGTGGCAACCGCCTCGGCATGGGTGGCGGCTACTATGACCGCACTCTGGCTGGGCACGACCGTGATGGCTCTGTTCCGTCATCACAAAAGCCTTTTCTGGTTGCCACAGGTCATGATGTTCAATACATTCCCCACCTGCCTCACGATACATGGGATGTCATTCCACACATAACGATAACACCCGGTCATTTTATCCGACCGCTACGTCTGGAGGGTGATTGAGTGTCTAGAATAGAAATCAAAATGAAACACGACGACAGTATTTTATTGCAGGCTGTCGATGAGCAAGTGCAGATAATCGAAGGCAATTATTACGTGCACCCTGACCTTGTCAAACTGGATAGATTTGAAGTCAGTGACCGAGTATACAACTGTCCGGCCAAGGGGAAATGTCTGTGGGTAGATCTTAACACTGAGACAGGTTGGATCAATGATATCTGTTGGGTCTATCCTCAACCAAAAGAAGCCTACCAACACATAGCAGGCTGGTTCGGCTTCTATCCCAGTCATAAAGATTACGAGATTAAAGGGCAGCTCTAATAACCCATGACTATTCATCTTACACCCCAAATTCCCCCTCTCTGTGTTAGGAATCTTCGCAATAGCTTGACTCAGCTCACGTACAGTCCTTGCCTTGGTATGAACGAATTGGAATACAATCTGCTCTATGCAGAATTAGTAGGGGTACCCAAAAATGAATTACTGGTTATTTAAGAGCGAACCCGATGTATTCGGTATCGAACACCTTAAGGCATTGCCCAATCAAACAGACCATTGGGACGGTATTAGAAATTATCAGGTCCGAAATATGCTCCGCGATAATATCAAAACCGGTGACCAGGTCTTCTTCTATCATTCCAATTGCAAGGCACCTGGCATCGTCGGCATCATGGAAGTGACCCGAGAGGGTTACCCTGACTACACAGCAACCGACCCCGCACAGCACTACTACGATCCAAAAAGTGATCCCGACAAGCCACGTTGGTATATGGTGGATGTAAAATATATCAGAGACCTTAAACGTACGATTACCCTGCGGGAGCTAACGCCATTACCTGAACTCGAAGGCATGCCTCTAGTTAGAAAGGGAAACCGCCTTTCTATCATGCCGGTGAATAAGGAACACTGGGATTTGATTTTGGGAATGGAGTAGGGGCGGCGCTCCTACGACTTGAAACCTGAGACTAAAGGAAACTTCATGAAATTTATTAAAACTATTCTATTTCTTTCTATGCTAACAAGTCTTGGCCTTGTATCAGCCCATGCCAAACAGGACCCAGTCGTCGTATTAGAAACCAGCGCAGGAAGCTTTGAAGTCACTCTCAACCCTGACAAAGCACCCATTACAGTCAAAAACTTCCTAACCCTCGTAGACCAGAAACATTACAACGGCACCATTTTTCACCGGGTGATCAAGAACTTCATGATTCAGGGAGGTGGGCTGGATACATCGATGAAAAAAATTGGCGGTGTCTCACCGATAAAAAATGAGGCGGATAATGGACTTAAAAACCTGAAAGGCACAATTGCCATGGCACGTACCGGTGATCCCCATTCAGCCACCGATCAGTTCTTTATAAATACCCGGGACAACAATAGCCTGAATCATACGGGGAAAAACAGGCGTGATTGGGGTTATACCGTTTTTGGAAAAGTCACTGCTGGGATGGATGTGGTAATGAAGATTGAAAACAGTGATACCGATACCCGGAAGGGTCGCAGAGATGTGCCTGTAAAGACTATTGAGATATTAAAAATCACCCGAAAATAAAAAACTGGTGTTCAATTCAAAGGTCGTATCGTTGCACAATAATACGTTGTAGGAGCGCCGCCCTCGGCACGATTCTGCTTAAATAAGTTTGTTTTATTTCTGAAACAATCATTCCTCTATAGAAAAGGTTCTAGCTCCCGCAATGCTGCCTGATAAACATCCCGTTTAAAATGTACCACCTGCCTTAGGGGCTGCCAGTAAGTAACCCATCTCCAATGATCAAACTCAGGACGATTACCCTGATCGAGGCAGACATCACCATCACAACCTGTCAAACGTAAGAGAAACCAGAGTTGTTTTTGACCACGAAAGCGGGCGTGTCCGTAACGCCGACAGGACCGTGGTAAATCATAGTGTAGCCAACTGCTGGTGCGACCAATAATCTGAACCTGGTGTGGCTTTAGGCCAATTTCTTCTCTTAATTCGCGATACATGGCATCGTCTGCAGATTCGTGCTCTTTCACACCACCTTGTGGAAACTGCCAGCCATCATGTCTTATGCGACGAGCCCACAGTACCTGCTGATTTTTGTTACACAATACGATGCCGACATTAGGTCTGTAGCCTTCTTTGTCCAGCATGTTCATATTCCAGTTAAGTCAAATGTGGATAAAAACTAACACACTGTCATCATCCTGTCACATTTTCGAAGAGCTTATCGCCCAAAAAGGGAAACCGCTGTAGAATACGCTGATGGAACACTGCAGGTAGAAAACGTGGCACTGGCAATCTTTGATCTTGATAACACCCTTCTCAGAGGGGATAGTGATTATCTTTGGGGCATGTACCTGATTGAAAAAGGCGCTGTTGATCGAGCGTTTCATCAACAACAAAATGAACGTTTCTATCGGGAATACCTAAACGGGAAAATGGATATAAGGGCCTTTTTGCGTTTTCAACTGGCACCGCTGTCCCGTATCCCCATACCTGAATTATTGCAAATGCGGGAAGAGTTTATTAACGGTCACATCAAGCCCATTATCACCGGTGAGGCAAAGGCACTGGTTGAGAAGCATCGCCAACAGGGTGATACGTTGCTTATCATCACCGCAACAAATGATTTTGTAACACGCCCGATCGCTGATCTGTTCGATATAGATGAACTTATCGCGACAAATGCTGAATGCATTAATGGCCAGTACACCGGTAACGTTAGCGGCACTCCCAGCTATCAGGAGGGCAAAGTAACTCGCCTGCATAGCTGGCTGACAGAAACAGATAACAACCTGCGTGATAGCTGGTTTTACACCGATTCATACAACGACCTGCCACTGCTGCAGGAGGTTGACAATCCGGTTGCCATTAACCCAGACCCACGACTGGCCAAATATGCCAAACAATCAGGCTGGCAGATACTGAATCTGACTGCGCCTTAATGACCCGCCAGTACAAACTACTCAGCCTGTTATTACTGCTTGTCCCTGCCAGCATATTTCTGGCACTACTTTCTGGCAGTTCAAATATCGGTATTAAGGAGTTACTTCCTGTCCTGTCAGGCGGGTCAGATGCCTTAACGAAAACAATTTTTATGCTACGGGTCGACAGAGCGTTAGATGCCTTCATCATCGGTGCCCTATTATCAATGGCTGGCGCATTGTTACAGGTGTTGTTACGGAACCCATTAGCCGAACCTTATATTCTGGGCATTTCAGGTGGTGCCGGCGTATTTACCCTGGCAGCTTTGTTACTGGGTGTTTCATCAGGCTGGACACCGCTGACAGCCTTTGTCGGAGCGCTCATATCAACCCTGCTCGTATTCAGCATCAGCTTCTCCAATGGAAAATGGACCACCGAGCGCCTACTCCTGACAGGTATCGTTATCGCTGCAGGCTGGGGTGCTGTGATTAGTTTTCTACTTTCTATTTCCAGTCAGCAACAAATTCAGGGAATGCTATTCTGGCTAATGGGCGATCTGTCACAGGCCAACCAGACAGCCACAGGGTTTTTCATCCTGCCAATCACATTCATCGCAAGCTGGGCAATTGCTCGACCCCTAAATTTACTGGCACACGGTGAACAGCAGGCTGCTGCTCTGGGAGAAAATATCAAAATACTGCGAATGATGATATTCGTCCTGGCAGCGGCAATGACTGCCACCGCCGTCAGCATGGCTGGCAGCATCGGTTTTGTCGGACTAATCATCCCGCATACACTACGGTTAATCGGCCTAAGAGACTACAGGTTGCTGTTGCCCGCCGCCGTACTGGCTGGTGGTAGCTTCCTGGTGGTTGCGGATACCCTGGCACGCACCCTGCTCGCACCGCAACAGATTCCTGTTGGCGTTATTACTGCGCTGATCGGGGTGCCGGTATTTCTTGTGTTGTTGCAAAGGCAATATGGGAAAAGGTAGTGCTCTGTTTTCGGTTTTCTGTGTTCAGTAAGATACAAAAAACCAGAAACTAAAAACTGAAAGTCGTATTTACACGGAGAACAATAATGCCAGCCCCCAAAATAAACAGGAAAATCCCCAATTGCGAAGTACAGGCAACATCAGGTCGATCGTTCAAATTGTCCGACCTAAAGGGAAAAAAGTTTGTGCTCTACTTCTACCCCAGAGACAGCACTCCAGGCTGCACCACTGAAGGTAAGGACTTTAGTCGCCTGTATGATGATTTTCAGAAAGCCGATTGTGAAATACTGGGTGTCTCACGAGACAGTCTACAGAAACATGAGAACTTCAAGGCGAAACAGGGGTTTCCTTTTGAACTAATCTCTGACCCACATGAAACGCTTTGCACGCTGTTTGATGTCATCCACGAGAAAAACCTGTACGGCAAAAAATATATGGGAATAGTGCGCAGTACTTTTATTGTCGATGAGAAAGGTATTTTGCGAAAGGAATACAGGGAGGTGAAAGTGAAGGGGCATGCTGATGAAGTACTGGAGCTCGTAAAGAAGCTTAAAGCTCAAAGCCTAAAGTGAAAAGCGAAAAAAAAGATCAGCGTCCTGTGACTTTGAGCTTTGAGCTTTGAGCCAGCATTATAAAAACGGGCGTAAGGAAAGCCCCCTACACCCGTTTATCGTACCAGCTTAAAGAATAGAATCTAACTATAATAAGAAACCATCTCTTCCAATCTCTTCGCCTTGATCTTACTGGCATGCCCAACACAGCCAAATGCTTCATAACGCGCTTTGCAAATTGCCATCATGGCATCTGTTGATGCCTTGAGAAATTTTCGAGGATCAAAGACAGAGGGATTCTCGCTCAGAAAACGGCGAATAGCGCCTGTAGACGCCATACGCAAATCAGTATCAATATTAACCTTTGCGACACCGTGTTTGATACCCTCCTGTATTTCTTCTACTGGCACACCGTAGGTCTGACCCATATCACCACCGTAGTTGTTGATGATTTCCAGCCAGTCCTGTGGTACTGAAGAGGAACCGTGCATAACCAGATGGGTATTCGGTATACGATTATGGATTTCCTTAATACGGTCTATACGCAAAATATCGCCGGTTGGTTCTTTGGTGAATTTGTAGGCACCGTGTGAAGTACCAATGGCGATTGCCAGCGCATCAACACCAGTCTGCTCAACGAAAGCCGCTGCCTCTTCGACATCGGTCAGCAACATATCCATGTCCAGTTTGCCTTCTGCACCGTGGCCGTCTTCTTCACCCATTTCACCTGTTTCCAACGAGCCCAGGCAACCCAGTTCGCCTTCAACTGAAACACCGCCAGCATGCGCCATATCGACAACCTTTTTGGTAACCTCTACATTATATTCAAATGTTGAAGGTGTCTTCATGTCTGCCATCAGGGAACCATCCATCATAACTGAGGAAAAACCAGACTGGATTGAGCGCAAACAAACTGCCGGCTCCGAACCGTGATCCTGATGCATTACAACAGGAATATGTGGATACTGTTCGACCGCCGCAGTGATTATGTGGCGTAGAAATGATTCACCGGCGTATGAACGAGCGCCCGCTGATCCCTGCATAATAACAGGTGCATCAACGGCATCGGCCGCCTGCATGATGGCATGTACCTGCTCCATATTGTTTACATTAAATGCAGGCATACCGAAATCATTTTCTGCCGCATAATCCAGCAACTGTCGCATTGAAACAAGAGCCATATCTATCTCCTTTATTTAGTGTCTAAAATCGGTGTGGTTTAAAAATGTGTGTTAACAGGTCTCTCATGGCCAAGATGTATTATTTAATTAGTCTATCTGCTGTTCGTCGTCACCAACACGAAGAATTTTCATTGCATTGGTGCCCCCCTGCTTACCAACCATATCCCCCTTCGAGATGATAACCGTATCACCATCCTTGATGGCACCACGCTCTTTAAGGAGTTTCAGTACCTGAGCATTAACTATCGCATGAGATCTGCTCGTGGTATCGAATTTAATTGGCTCTACGCCCCGGTACATCGATACCTGGCGTAATGTCTTGTCCTGACCAGACATGGCATAGATAGGCAATCCTGAACTAATACGTGACATCCACAGTGCCGTGGAACCGGATTCTGTCATGGCTATAATTGCACGAACGTGCAGCCTGTTTGCTGTATACATACAGGCTTTGGCAATCGCCTCATCGATGCGTTCAAAGCTTTCATCGTTACGGGATTCTCTAACAATATCCCCGCGGTGTTTCTCTGCACCACGACAAATTCTATCCATGGCTTTAATCGCTTTGACCGGAAATCTTCCAACTGCCGTTTCAGCTGATAGCATCACTGCATCGGTGCCATCCAGTACAGCATTGGCCACGTCTGTTACCTCTGCCCGTGTCGGCATCTGCTTGTCGATCATTGACTCCAGCATTTGTGTCGCCGTAATGACCACACAATCCATATTGCGGCCCTGGGTAATAATCTTTTTCTGTACTGCAGTAATCTCAGCATCCCCGATTTCGACACCAAGGTCACCGCGCGCAACCATCAGAACATCTGATGCGAGGGTAATTTCTTCGATGACATCAATGGCTTCTGCACGTTCAATTTTTGAAACGATCCATGCATCGCTACCTGCCTCATGCAGCAGACGGCGAGCTTCGTGCACGTCTTCTGCATTACGGACAAACGAAACAGCCAGAAAATCAGCCTCAATGGCTGCTGCCAGCTTGATGTCTTTCTTGTCTTTTTCTGTCAACGCATCCGCTGACAAACCGCCTCCCTGACGATTCACCCCTTTGTTATTACTGAGTTTGCCACCAATATCTACCGTGCAGCGAATTTTACTGCCAGAGATATCATCCACTTTTAGTACAATCAGACCATCATCAAGCAATAGAATATCACCGGCATTTACGTCTTCGGCAAGGGCTTTATAGGTTAAACCTACAGCATTTTCATCACCTTCATTAACACCCAGTGCAGCATCAAGGGTGAATGCCTGATTATCTTCAAGATCAATAAAACCATCTTTAAAGCGTTCTATGCGAATTTTTGGCCCCTGTAGATCAGCAAGGATACCGACATGGCGACCGACTTTTTCTGCTGCCTCGCGAATATTTCTGGCTCGCTCAATGTGTTCTTCAGGGCTGCCGTGTGAGAAATTGACACGCACAACATCTACCCCTGCCCTGATCAACCTTCTAAGCATTTTAGGGCTTTCGGTTGCGGGGCCGATAGTTGCTACAATCTTCGTACGCCGTGGTATTGGCATTTTAATGAACTGCTCCAGAAATTGCTTATTTAGCTTCCAGCATAGCCACCGCTGGCAGTTTCTTCCCCTCCAGAAACTCCAGGAATGCACCACCACCGGTTGATATATAAGACACCTTGTCAGCAATATTGTATTTATCGACAGCCGCCAGGGTGTCACCACCACCGGCAATCGAGAACGCTTTTGACTCAGCAATCGCCATGCCCAGTGTTTTTGTCCCTTCACCAAACTGATCGAATTCAAACACGCCGACAGGGCCATTCCAGACAATAGTACTCGCCTCTTTCATCATGTCGGCAAAACATGCGGCAGTTTCCGGGCCAATATCAAATATCATGTCATCGTCTTCAACATCTTCAACCCTTTTAGTGATGGCCTCAGCAGTTTCAGAAAATTCCTTTCCCACAACCACATCTGTCGGCACGGGTATCTCGCCCCCCTTGGCTTTAGCGACTTCCATCAGGCGCTTCGCTTCAGGAATAAGATCCTCCTCGTACAGTGATTTACCGACGTTATAACCACAGGCAGCAATGAAGGTGTTAGCAATGCCACCGCCTGGAATCAATTGATCGACAACGCCGGATAGCGCATCGAGCACAGTTAATTTAGTTGATACTTTGGAACCGCCGACGATGGCCACCATCGGGCGGGCCGGATCACCCAGTGCCTTTCCTAATGCCTCCAGCTCACCCGCCAGTAAAGGGCCTGCGCAGGCAACAGGGGCAAACACCCCCGCGCCATAGGTGGATGCCTGTGCACGATGCGCTGTACCAAAGGCGTCCATGACATATATGTCACACAATGACGCATAACGTTTTGCCAGTACATCATCATTTTTCTTTTCACCAATATTGAAGCGGCAATTCTCAAGTAACACGACATCACCATCGGCAAGCTCGGGGGCATAATCGAGATAGTCAGTTACCAGCCGGACTTCTTTGCCGAGCAGTTTAGACAGATGATCGGCCACAGGCTGCATGGAAAACTCGGCAACAGGCTCACCTTCTGTCGGACGGCCGAGATGCGACATCAACATAACACGTGCTCCGGCATTGATACAATACTCAATGGTGGGCAGTGATGCACGGATACGTTTATCGGAGCTGACCTTGCCATCTTTGATCGGTACATTTAGATCCTGACGAATCAGCAGGCGCTTTCCAGCCAGATCAAGATCAGTCATTCTGGTTACGGACATTTAGAACTCCTTAAATAAAATTATATGCAAAATGCCGGATACCTGGCATATAATTCTTGGCAAGTTTGGTCAAAGCAAGCCCCCAATTAAGCGAAAAAATCTCCGCTTAATTTGCGGCTACATGCTGAACGAAACGTAACATGTTGCATGTGTAACCGTACTCATTATCATACCAGGAAACCAGTTTGACGAAGGTACCATCAAGCGCGATACCTGCCTCTGAGTCAAAGATAGAAGAGGCGGTGTAACCACGGAAATCCGTAGAGACTACTTTTTCGTCTGTGTAAGCCAGGGTATCTTTCATAGAACCTTCTGATGCTGTCTTCATGGCGATGCAGATATCATCATAAGAAGCCTCTTTTTCCAACTCTACTGTCAGGTCAACAACAGACACATCAGAAGTGGGGACACGGAAAGCCATACCAGTCAGTTTACCATTCAGTTCAGGCAGTACAACACCAACTGCTTTTGCCGCACCAGTAGAAGAAGGAATGATGTTTTCCAGAATACCACGTCCACCGCGCCAGTCTTTCATAGAAGGGCCGTCAACCGTCTTCTGTGTTGCCGTTGCGGCATGAACAGTCGTCATAAGACCACGCTTCAGGCCCCAATTATCATTCAGTACCTTGGCGATCGGTGCCAGACAGTTTGTGGTACATGATGCAGCTGAAACAATCGCCTGACCTGCATAAGTTTCGTGGTTAACACCGTAGACAAACATCGGTGTGCCGTCCTTGGAAGGCGCACTCTGTATTACTTTTTTTGCGCCGGCATCGATGTGCTTCTGACAACTTTCTTCGGTGAGGAAAAAGCCGGTAGATTCGATAATCAGATTAGCACCGATATCGCTCCACTTCAGATCAGCCGGATCACGCTCAGCAGTCAATCGTATGGTTTTACCGTTAACAACCAGATTATTGCCATCAACAGCAATATCGCCATCGAAACGACCATGAACAGAATCGTATCTGAGCATGTAGGCAAGGTAGTCTGCTTCGAGCAGATCATTGATGCCAACAACTTCTATATCGCTAAAATCCTTTGCAATAGCGCGAAATACCATGCGGCCAATACGGCCAAAACCGTTAATACCAACTTTAATAGTCATCTATAAATACTCCTGAAAAGAAAAATTAAATCTGTAGGCTGCATCTGCTATCGAACAGAGCAACTGTAGCGCTTGGGTGCCACCGTTTCAAAGTACTGACTTTACCGTGCTGACAACGTTCTCGACGGTAAAACCAAACTCTTTGAATAAATCACCGGCCGGTGCGGATTCACCAAATCTATCAATACCGATAACTTTGCCATCAAAGCCAACATATTTCTGCCAAAAATCACTGACCCCGGCTTCCACTGCAACACGCGCCCGAACCGCTGAAGGCAGTACAGACTCACGATAGGCTTCATCCTGTGCATCAAATACACTGGTGCACGGCATGGAGACAACACGGATATTCTTGTCGGAAAGTTCTGCCGCTGCAGACGTAGCGAGACTGACCTCAGAACCGGTGGCGATAATGATCGCATCCGGTATGCCATTGCAATCACGCAGTATATAAGCACCCTTTTCGATGTTTTTAATTTGCTCGTCACTGCGTGTCTGGTGAGCCAGGTTCTGGCGTGAAAAAATTAGCGAACACGGGCCTGTTGTGTTCTTGATCGCTTCTTTCCAGCACACTGCGGACTCAACTGCATCACAAGGGCGCCATACAGTCATATTCGGCATCATGCGAAGGGTGGCGGTCTGCTCGACTGGCTGATGCGTAGGACCATCTTCACCCAGACCAATCGAGTCATGGGTATAGACTTCGATGTTCTGTATCTTCATCAATGCTGCCATACGTAAGGCATTACGGGCATACTCGGAGAACATCAGAAAAGTCGCACCATAAGCCACAAAGCCACCATGCAGTGAAATGCCATTAATAATGGCCGTCATGGCAAATTCACGTACACCGTAGTTGATGTAGTTGGCATCAGCAATATCGTGGCGCATGGCAACAGAACTGTCGACAAACGTCAGGTTCGATCCAGCCAGATCCGCAGAGCCACCTATGAATTCAGGTGTGTAGGGAAACATGCCGGCAATCGCATTCTGCGACGCCTTGCGTGAGGCAATTGTCTCTGCTTTTGCATTGACCTCTGCGATATAGGCATCGGCTTTAGCTTCCCAACCATCGACCCGTTTCCCTGCGATGCGGCGCTCAAATTCAGCAGCAAGCTCAGGATATGCAGCCTTATAAGCTGCAAAGCTGTCATCCCATGCAGACTCGGTAGCCGCCCCTTTGGCTTTTGCATCCCACCCAGCATAGACGTCATCAGGAATCTCAAAAGGGCCATATTCCCAACCCAGTGCCTTGCGGGTCAGTGCAATTTCTTCATCACCCAGTGGTGCACCGTGACAATCTTCCTTACCGCCCTTGTTAGGTGAACCAAAACCAATTATTGTTTTACAACAGATCAAAGAAGGCTTGTCTGTTACAGCACGTGCTTCCTCAATCGCCGCCTTGATCGCATTACCATCATGCCCATCAACATCTTTAACGACATGCCAGCTGTAGGCATCAAAACGCTCCGGTGTATCATCCGTAAACCAGCCTTCGACCTCACCATCAATAGAGATATTGTTGTCATCATAGAAAGCAATCAGCTTCCCCAGGCCCAGGGTACCGGCCAGTGAACAGGATTCGTGAGAAATGCCCTCCATTAGACAACCGTCACCAAGGAAGACATACGTGTAATGGTCCACCACCTCGTGACCGTCACGATTGAAATGGGTCGCCAGTACTTTCTCGGCTATCGCCATGCCGATACCATTGGTGATCCCCTGGCCAAGTGGGCCGGTGGTTGTTTCTATACCGGGAGTATAACCGTATTCAGGGTGCCCCGGTGTTTTGGAATGTAACTGGCGGAAGGCCTTGAGATCATCGATGCTCAGGTCGTAACCGGTCAGATGCAGGACAGAGTATGGCAGCATGGAACCGTGCCCGTTTGACATAATAAAGCGATCACGATCCACCCAGTCAGGATTAACAGGATTGTGATTCATAAAATCGTTAAAAAGAACCTCGGCGATATCTGCCATACCCATGGGGGCACCTGGGTGGCCAGAATTTGCTTTCTGTACGGCATCCATAGCCAGGGCACGTATGCCATTAGCCAGTTTGCGTCGGTCGGTAGTTGCTGACATAGGACTTCCTCTTGGTAAATGTTGAATCTTGTTAGTTGTGCCTCGCCAGAATGCAGTACTGTCCCATCGCATCTTATTTTACCGCTAGCGAATATTTTTTCGGCACATAAACGCTCTATTTTCCCCTACTTCGATGAATTCGGCAATAGTGAAAACCGTTCTTCTTTTGCCTGTTTGGGTTTGAATGACAGCTTGCGTTTCTGTTAAGCCAGTCGACATGAAATATTTCATAGTCGACAAGAAAGAAGATCCTGAGATATTGGAATGTTGCACAAATGGGACATGTATCATCTAAATATCCGCCAGGATAAATACTATGTGTACCTTGATAGCCTCTGTAGCAGAATTGCAACATCAAAATATTCTTCTCGATATCACCGACAAAGTGCTTGTTTTTACAGACAAATGGTCTACATTATGAGATGAAGGATACTAGCAACATAAATTATAATTGTAGTCAGGATAAAATAATTCTATTTTGGAGAATGTAGGGAAATGTTAGAAGGCACAACAATGTTCACATCAAGGAAGATCCGGGCTGCAGGGTACCTTCTAATCGTAATCACTATCTTGGGAAGCATCGTTCCTATCTCTGCACAGTCCCAGGTTTCCGCAAAATCCCAGGAACCATTACAGTCTCAGAAACCATTAAGGTTTGTTATACAACCGTTTCAGTCAGAGCAGAAAACGCGTACCAACTTCCAGCCTCTGGCTGATTATTTTCAGAAGCTTACGGGTCGGAAGGTAAATATCGTGACCTATCCGAACTTCATCTCCTATTGGGCAGAAACTCAGAAGACAGGCAGCTATGATATTTCCCTGGATGCCGCACACTTTATCGATTACCGCAACAAGAATAAGGATTTCACTGTGTTGGCAAAACAACCTGGAATCATCAGTATTTCACTCATTGTCAGTGAAGATAACCTTGTATTTGATGCCAGTGAACTGATAGGGAAAAAAATTGCGACCCTTGGCCCACCAAGTATCGCTGCAGTACGAATCTACGAGTTATTTAACAACCCGGTGCGCCAGCCCAGCATCATAGAGGTGGACAATACGGGACAGGCGATGTCAATGTTATTGTCTGGAAAAGTTGATGCTGCAATGATACCGACACCTCTCGTCAGTGTGCAAATGGCCGGTGAAGGTGGGGTTGCGGTAGTTTCAACATCAGATTCAATACCGGGCATGGCTATTTCTGTTTCTCCGACTGTCTCATCTGAAATTAGAGAGAAGCTTTTAAAAGGGCTCCTTACCGCTGATAAGAGCGAAAGCGGAAAGAAAATGCTCAAACAAACCAAACTCAACCCGTTTGAAAAATCCAGCAATAAAGATTATTTTGGTTATAGCAAAATGCTGGACGAGAACGAATTGCCAGCCGGGCAGTAGCGCATAAGAGGCGTACACCCTCGGTGTGCGATTCTGTATTCATATGATTATTGGCCTCTGAAGCAATCGTGCCGGAGGGCGATGTCCCGACGACATATTTTTCAACGGCCATACTTCCTCGAATTGGCGTGGCCTGCTTTTGAAAAAATCCATTGATAGAGACAAGACTCCCCTCTATCACCAGACTTACTGTTGCTGTGAAATTGCCTGTAGGTCAGGGATCATCGCGGGTTCTCCATCAAAAAGAAAGCTGGCCCGAATGAACGTGTTATTGGACTGATCATCGTCACTCGCCTCAATATCATCACGGGTCAATAACCTGGGACGCGGATCATGCAGGGTAGCAATAGCAAAAAATGTATTTTTTTTCATTCCCTTCCATGGAAAAAAAACAAATGCCTTACTGCGTTTACCAAAAACAGGGATCCTTGATCCAGCCAGCCCTTCCATGGAGTAAACAGGAACCTGTACACCGCGCCAGGCCATAACCCCAAGCATATTTCCTTTAGCCGAGTCTTCATCAAATACCAGTGGGACAATTTCTGCCACAGCGGCACTCGGTATTACCAGAAAACCAGGATCTGACGGGACAACCAAACAACGTACCGGCTGAATCGTATTATCTACCACGGAGTACTCCCTTCCTGTAACACATACTCAACTCTCCATCATCGCACTAATCTTACGTGAACTTTCAAGTGGCAACACAGAATTGATTGCATTCATTAATTCCAGCTCCTGATACGGCTTGCTTAGATAGAGCGTTGCACCAAGTTCCATTGCTCTGTCACGGTGCTTGGGGCCAGAACGGGATGTAATGATGATTATTGGAATATCCTTGTAGACAGGATCATCCCTAACACGCTCTGTCAGTTCAAATCCATCCATACGAGGCATTTCTATGTCAACCAACATAACATCAGGCACCTCATCAGAAAGCTTCTCCATCGCATCAATACCATCTGTTGCGAGCACTGTAATGATGCCATATTTACTCAGGTTTCTTTCAGTAACCCGTCTTACCGTCAACGAATCATCAACAACCATAACAGTAGCTGGACTGATATCCTCCTCCAGTTTGGCCACCAGACTGGCCTGATCAATCTCATCTCTTTCAGCATGCCGGGTATTCCACAGGTCGACCAGATCAATAATCAATGCCACTTCACCATCACTGAGTACTGTTCCCCCTTCTATCCCATCAAGTGATGCAATCTGTACGCCTACTGGTTTCACCACGATCTCAGTGGAATGTATTAACTCGTCCACACCAATAACAATTGGCCCTGTTGCCGCATTCATAACCAGGGCTGGCGTTTTGGTTTCATCACTCATTTGTGCCAACATGCCCAGTCGTTCAGCAAGTGATATATACGGGTATGTTTTTTCACCTATAGTGACACTTTGCTCACCGCTGGCATCCGATACAATATGGCTTCTATGCGCCATTGTGATAGACAGGATTGCCATCAGAGGGACTGCAAAACGATGCCCCCCTGAGGAAATTATCAATGCCTGCGCGACTGTCATTGAAAGGGGCAGGCGGATAAAGAAATGTGTTCCCCCATTCTTTTCTGTTGTCAGCGAGACAGAGCCACCTACTTTCTTTAACTCACTCTGGACAACATCCATGCCTACACCTCGCCCGGAAACCTGGGTGACACTGTCAGCAGTTGAAAAACCGGGTACAAAAATAAGGTTTGCCAGGTGATCATCCGACGGGTTCATCCCCTTATCCAGCAAACCTCTTTCTTCTGCCTTGTGGCGAATTTTATCCAGATCCAGACCCTGTCCATCATCAGAAAATTCGATAATTATATCCTTTCCTTCACGGCTGATATCGAGCTTAAGCAGACCTTTTTCCCGCTTCTTCAGTTTCTTTCTCTGCTTAGCCGTCTCGATTCCATGTGCAATGGAGTTGCGAATCAGATGCTCCAGTGGAGGGACAACCTGGTCTATGACATTTCTGTCCAGCTCAACTTCGCCACCTGTAATCTCTAGATTCACTGGCTTTTGCAGTTCGCGTGATGTTTTTCTTGTCAACTGCCTTAACCTTGGCATCAAGGTCGAAAATGCAACCATCCTGGTTTGTGTTAGTCCTTCCTGTAGATCAGTATTCAGGCGAGATTGTTCATGTAACAATAATTCGACATCACCAGCAAAGTTGTCCATGCCGGTTTGAATCATTATCAAGTCATGCAAACTCTCTGACAGGTTGCGGGAAAGAAACTGTAATTGTGTATAACGATCAAATTCCAGTGGATCAAAATCTTCGTCATCTTTGTTAAACACTACCTCGGTTCCAGTACGTGAAAGTATTTGTGTATCCGCCTGAATTTCCAGCTCACGAATCTGTGTGTTGAATCTTTCAATGTTTTTATGTAATTCGTCCAGATTTTCCTTAAAGTTTGAAACCTGTTGTTGAATACGTGAGCGCGCGATACTGACTTCACCGGCATAGTTTGCCAGAGTACCCAGCAACTCTGAGTCAACTCTGACCTGTATCTGTTTATCCGCGCTGGACTTCTCCCTTTTTGACCGGGACTGGGGTACGGCACTCTTTTTTACTCTGGCAGATTTAAGTGTAGCTTCTCCTGTATCACTACCCGGCTCGGCAAGCTGTGACGCCTCTGTTTCTGCAGACTTCTCTGAGGAAACTTCATCCAAGACGGCTTGATCTTCTTCCTCTGAAAAGTAATTCAGTAAACGCCGATTGATTTCGTCTGCCTGTATATCAAACTCCTTACCAACAGGGTTTTCTACCATTGCCAGCAGGGTGTCATGAACCTCCTCAATCAGATCAAACAGAAAATCATCAATTTCGTTTCCGGCACGTTCCGCCTCATCAAGCATAGATTCAGTATTATGTGCAAGGTTACCAATACTGGAAATCCCCATCATTCTGGCACTGCCCTTGATGGTATGGAAGACGCGCTTTAGATCAGAACTTGCTTCTTCATTAGCCGAGTCTTTGCGCCAAAGTTCCAGAGACTCATGGAAACGGGATAACAAATCAATGGTTTCTTCCTGGAAAATTTCTACCAGCTCATCAAGAGGTTCTTCCTCAACCGCCTCCGCAACATCCTTCGTATCTTCCTCAGCCGCTTTAGCCACCTCCTCTACGGGCTCTTCCTCAAGCACTTTCGGTTCTGCCTGTTCATCACTACCGTCTACATTAAAGTAGCTGGGCATCTCAACAGTACCGTCATGTAACTGTGGATTAGGTAGATTTTCCAGTCTATTTCTACAGAGATTTGACAGTTTGGACATACCTGTCAATAAATGATCTTCCAGTGCAGAAGGCTGCTGTACTGATTCAAGTAACTGTATACCTAAATCATATGCAGTCTGGAGTATATCGATATCCTCTTTTGTTAAATAAAGGCTTCTAGAGCTTAAGCCATCCAAAAGATTTTCCACAGACTCATAGCTATCCGCCACCTCATCCAGACCAACTGAACGGGCACTTCCACGAAGGGTGTGTATCAAACGATGTATTGAATCAGAAACCTCTGGCTTCTTTTTCTCACTGCAGCTTCTGATTTCGGTTATAAGATCATCCAGGTGCTTATTTATCTCCGTTGCATAGATTTCACGAACGGTGGGAGACTGGAGGGTTGCCGGTAGACCGGGAATAATTTCAGATCCTTCGCCATCAGCATCAATCTCACTATCAACAGCATCTTCCACATCAGCTGCTTTATCAGGTGTTTCTTCTAACTCTACAAGCTCTAACTCCTCTATGGCCTTGGTTTCTTCCTCACCTCCAGGCCCGGCTTCAACACGACCTGTCTCCGCTGTCAACTCCTCGGCAGATTCCTCACTCACAGAAGCCGTCCCTTTTAATTCTTCATCTGCAGTGGTATCGGTCACTTCAACTTCTGCAAGCTGCTTTTCACTGCATCTGATTTCTTCTACTTTCGCCTGCCAATAAGAAACATCTATGTTTGATTCATCATGCCTTTCAAGATCATCAATCATTGATGGCAAAACATCGAGTGATTCCTCAAGCAAAGCAAGCATCTGATCATTTACTTCTAGCTTTTCGGCAATCACATTGTTGAGTAATTCTTCCATCAACCAGCAGAATTCACCAAATTCGACTGCACCAGACATCCGCCCACTGCCCTTCAAGGTATGAAAACTTCGTCGCAGATCTGCCAGTGATTTATCATCAGAAATATCTGCCCCCCACCTTTGTAAAAGATCTCTACAGTTGGCAGTGATTTCTTTGGCTTCTTCAAGAAAAACCTCAAGTATCTCATCATCAAAAATGGCCGGTTTTCTTGTTATATCCTCTGTAGGCTGAATTCCCCTATCGGCTTCATTGATGCCTTCAGCATAAGCCTCCTGCTCTGAAACAAATTCCGAAGTATCAATTTCTTCCAGTTCAATGCCGAGATCAATATCTTTAGAGGCTATCTCGTTAAGCTGAGGTTCATCACGCTGTTTATCCTCAAACAGGGTTATCTCGTCAGGCAATCGCTCTGTAAGTTTTTCAAGTATTGATAATGACTGATGAAAAGTCGTCATTATGTCATCAGTAAGAAAATCGGGATCCGTGGATAACATAGTGACCAAGCTTGAAACCTCATCAGCTATTTTCTCCAGCTTTTCGTCTTTATTACCCTTTGCAAGCGCAATAATGGCTGCCATATCTTTGCGTAAGGTGGCCAGATGAAGTTCATCTTCTGGATTTCGTAACCAGTCATCGGCTTCATCACGGATATGCTTAACTCGCGCAAGGGCAGTCTCCCGGTCTGAAATATCAGACGGTGCTGTGCGCAACAGTTCTTCCATTGCACGTTCTACGATAAGCTCACTGGTTGGTTGATCATGCTGCAGTGATTCTGCATAGGACTCTATTGCACTTATTGCCAGGGCCGTCGTTTCCACGTGCTCAGTTGAGGGTTTAACACGCCTGTTGGCCATACCTGTGATCTGCTCATTGATCAACGAAATCAGCTCAATTGCGCGTTCACGCTCAAGTATCTGTAATGCACCTTCTATCTGGCGCAATTTATCGGGGACAGGTTTGAGAATTTCATTAAGGTGCATATTTAAGGAATATTTCTCAAACTTTTCGACGACGTCCCGGAGGTTGGTGTTAATTTCTGCTGCCACCACCTTAACTAACTGAGAGAACTCAACATCAGTTAATGTCCCTTCCTCATCAATATCTATACCGATCCCTTCGGAGGAACTTGCTTCAATGTGCTCACCGGTTCTTATCCAGTATAAATCAGAAACTGCTCGATCTACTTTTTCTTCCCAGTCGGAGGACGGATCATCAAGCTCGTTACAGGCGTTCTCCAGTGTCAATAAACCTTCAGCAAGCTCTAATGCGATATTATTATTTATTACGATAGCGCCCGCATCATAGGCAAGGGCTGTATGCGAAATTTCTTCAACCAGGAGGCGGAGTTTTTTCTTGTTTATTACCTCAACTGCACCACGAATCTTATCCAGGCTGGAAAGTAAATGCTCTACCGATTTGTCAGATTTTTCACTATCAAAATAGTCGTTGAGATGGCCCTCCGCAACAGAGAGTTCCTCTCCCAGTGCTTTCATAATCGGCCGCAGCACGTCGGGACTTGTTGCTTCAAATATAGTGCCTGTATCCTTAGTTGGCTTGCCACTGACCTGTTCATCAAGTTCAAAAGCATACACAACTTCAGTTACCAGCGGGCCACGGCTTGCTGCCTTACCGATCAGGAACAGCATCCTTCGCAAAAGGGCTTCAAGTGGTGTTTTGACCAGTACAGACTCACCATTGATAACGATACGTTTCAGTTCCTGCTCTAGCGTGGCAAAAAATCGTCTGACTTCATTCTCTGTACTGTCAATACCACCATCACGCAATGCCTCAGTTAGCGCGGTAGCTACCCACCATAATTGTGAGGTGACGTCGAAACGGGAGATATTTTTCAGGTGTGTAAATAACAGAAGGATAGTGTTTAGTGACTGCTTCTCCTCCTTCTGTTTAAACCAGCTTACCATCGTCGCAAGCAATTGCTTACGCGCCTGGCTGGCCTCAGAAATAAAGTTTTCATCACTTAAACGTGCGGGCCTGACACCGGATATCTCTGGAAAAATATTCAGCTCCGGGTTAAACAGTTCAAACTCACTGACGAGGTCCGCATCACGTGTCGATCGCAATTCGTTAACCAGGTCTGTCAGAGCGACGATGGAATCAGGGTAACCGGCATGGAGTTGTGAAATATACGTACTAAGGCTTAATACACCTCTGCTCAGTGTATCCAGGTTTTCTTCACTGGCAGGAATACTTTCATCAATGAGTCCCTCACATACCAGTTCAAGTTCGTTAACCAGCCTGGCGGCGCCATCAAGTTCGACGATTTGTAATGTGCCTGAAACCTGATGCAGAAAAGCAACGGCCATACGCATCTGGCTAGTATCGTCAGTAGAGGTGGAAAAGGCCTCCAATGATAAGCGAGCCTGTTTAATTGACTCGTCTATCTCATCTTTAACCCAACTGAATGTACTGGGGTCTACTCGACTCATGTCTTCACCAGGCCGGGATAAAGGAACAAGTAATTACTGCTCGTGTGGATATTAGGCTTCTGCCGGCAATCTGAAGCCTGCAACCGAAGATTTAAGCTGCCCAGCAAGTACTGACAACCTGTCAACTGATTCAGCCGTCTCAGTCGTCGTTTTGGATGCCTGGGTTGTTAATTCTCTAATATGAACCATTGTGCCAGAGACACTTGTAGCTTCCTCAGACTGCTGCCGTGCGGTGTTCGCCATGGCAGAAATAAGTGTAGACAACTCTTCAGATACTTTTTCTATCTCACCCAGGGCACGGCCGGCTTCATCTGCCAGTCGAGTGTTTTCAACCACTTCGCGCGTAGCATCTTCCATCGAGCTCACCGCCTCATTGGTATCCGCCTGAATGTTATTGACCAGGTCAGCAATCTGTTTCGTTGCTTCCGCTGAACGCTCAGCCAGCCGCTGTACTTCATCAGCAACCACCGCAAAGCCACGCCCTGCCTCACCGGCCATCGCGGCCTGAATTGATGCATTCAATGAAAGTATATTTGTCTGTTCTGCGATATCGTCGATCAATCCCACGATTTCACCAATCTGCTGCGAACTTTCACCCAGGCGCTTGATTCGTTTACCGGTTTCCTGCATCTTGTCGCGCATATTGTTCATTCCCTGAATGGTTGATGCCACGGCTTCAGACCCCTGCTTGGCAAGGTCTACCGAGCCGTCAGCAACTTCGGCTGATCCATCAGCACTTTCCGATAACTGCTCCATCGACTGTGCCATCCTCACAATAGATTCTGTCGCTGTACCAATCTCTTCGGACTGCTGACCTGTCTGTGCCTGCAGTGCAATCGTTTTTTCACGCGTACCCTCAGATTCCGTTGTCACCTGGGCCGATGCATCATTGATCTGCATTACCAATGTGCGCATTTCCAGTACCGCATAGTTCATGGAATCGGCAATAGCACCTGTCACCTGGTCCGTTACTTCTGCTTCGATAGTCAGGTCACCGTCAGCAAGATCACCCATTTCATCAAGCAGCTTTAGAATAGCCGCCTGTGCCTCTCTGTTTTGTTCATTGCTCTCAAACTCCCGTTGTCGGGCACTCGCCACCAGCGAGCGGATGAACAGCAGAAAGAAAAGCAGTGCCGCGCCACCTAAGACAAAAGGCAGGACGTTTAGATATTTAATGTTCCCGTAGAGGTTCTGGTAACTGCCTACCAGCGCTTCAATCTCTACCAGAAACTTCTCCGAATTTTCTGTAATACGTTGCGCAGATCGTTGCGATACAAAGAACTCGGTCACCACCTGCTGTGCAGCCTGTATAAACTCATTCAGCTGGTTAAACACCTCATCCGATGCATCAATTTTTTCAATAACGGCAGGGCTGGCTTTCCTACGCAGTCCACGATTAATACGTTTAAACAATTTAGCATCTTTACCAAACTGGGTCGCTGCAACAGCCGCATCCATGCCGCCAAGAGCAAACACGTTTACATCCTTGGTGATTCGCTGACTCCAGGTACGCTGCGTACCTGCCCTTGATACAATCTTCTGTGGTGCATTTTCAGCGATCAGTGCCTCAACGACCTCATCCGACATCGCCAGTAACAGAGGCGAAAGCTGGTTGATTGACGCCACGTTCTCACGAATGGACAACAGTGCCGGTTTGTTGGTAAGAATAGCCGTCACATCCGAGTCCAGTGCACTCCACAAATCTTTTACTGGCTGTAGGGTATCCTTAACTGTATCCGGTGAAGGCGGTAGTCTGTCATCGCCTTTAACCAGTGTGTGTAGAATGCTGTTAATTCTGTTTTTTGAATCCTGCAGTGTGGCAAATGCCTCTTCATTACCCAACACAGCTTCCCGCGCATCTTTGGCTACCCGTTGCGACAACATCAGCAGCAGGCTGGATTCTTCAACATAACCGGACTGCAGGGTAGTTATCTTCGTCTGCCACATAAGCACACCAACCAGGCCGATTACCGAGACCACCATGCCGATGCCCAGTAGCGGCAGATTATTTACCAGTTTGCCTAATGCAGACGGCGCCGCGCGCACCTTACCGGATGAGGACACTGCTCCGGGTACAACGTCGACCACACCTGCATTTACCAGGTCATCCATTGGAAACTCACTTTCTTCTGCCATTATACTACCCTCAACAATAGCTAATTATTGTGTAAACATATCCTGTACATATTTTCTTCTCACGCCGCAGCGTTTAGAAAACTTTTTTCCTCTACCAAACGATCGGTATCAAACACCAACCACTTCTCCTTTTCCCTACCCAATGCACCGGTAACAAATCTGGCCAACTGATCACTCAGATCACCGGTGTCGCAGCCATCACCAACCGGGTCAAAATGCCGCAAACCCTGCAAACGGCTAATCAGTAAACAGCATGAAAGCAGGGCATTATTGATAACAATCAGGCGTGAGTACTGATCAACATTTACCGGATCCATACCCAGAAAATCCTGTAAATCAACAACCGCCAGCAACTGACCTCTGACGTTTGCGATACCACGTACCCAGGACCGTGATCTGGGCACCATCGCAAAGGGTGCCGAGGGCACTACTTCGGAAATCTGATCCATTGCCGTGACGAACTGCAGTTTCCCCACTCTGTACGATAAGCCTACCCATTGCTCAGCAACGACTATTTCTTCCGGCAGAGACATATCCGCCGACAACACGTCTTGCTCCATTTGTTGGAGAATTTCAAGTGGTTGTAATTGTTTGTGTGACATTAGTGACGACTACAACGCCTCCATCATCTTAATCAAATCTGCCTCTCTCACCGGCTTGGTCAGATATTCATCAGCTCCCTGACGTCTACCCCAGACCTTATCCGTTTCCTGATCCTTGCTGGAAATGATGATGACCGGAATTCCAGCGGTTTCCGGATTTTTTTTAATTTTTCGTGTTGCCTGAAAGCCATTCATTTCAGGCATCACTACATCCATCAGAATCAGATCAGGCTTTTCCGACAGGGATTTGGCAACGGCATCAAGACCCGTTGTTGCAGTAACTACTTCGGGTACTTTATGTCGATTAAGCATGTCGACTACCAAATGAAGTTCTGTCGGAGAATCATCAACAACGAGTATTTTCTGAAACCTCATTAAACTACACCTCTCTTCATTTTTTGCTTATACATCTGCAGGCATTACGCGTTGGCCGCCTCATCAGTGACCACATATTTATCAATTGCATTAACCAGATCATCCTGGGTAAAAGGTTTATGTATATGCTGTTCTGAACCTGCCAGTTTTCCCCTGGCGCGGTCAAACAGACCGTCCTTACTTGACAGCATTACAATGGGTGTAGAACCAAATCGTCTGTTGTTCTTAATTAATGCACAGGTCTGGTAGCCATCCAGTCGCGGCATCATAATATCAATAAAGATAATATCCGGATGTTGATCTGCAACCACAGACATGGCTTCAAAACCATCCGCTGCCGTTATGACTTCAAATCCCGCTCTTTTCAGTAACGTCTCCGCCGTTTTGCGGATAGTGCTACTGTCATCAATCACCATTATTTTAACCGTCATGTGATTTCACGCAGCCGTATTTCCAGGAGAGAGTACTTCATCATCCTATCCTTAATGTATATTATTTATTCCTTTTGCTAAGTTGTTATTTTATATAGATAGCACAAAGATCGCTATATTGCCATAGAAGACCATATTCACAAACAAAAAACCAGCAAAAACTATAAACTATTTTGCAATCAGGTTTAATTTCACATTAGCAATTAGAATTTACATGATGCTTTGCTATCATGCCATATAATTCAATAGTGTAGACCAGCTTTTCTAATAATAAAGGATAAGGACACCTCTATGTAATTCTGGATATGTCAGATTAAGATTCAAAACTTGCCCTATTGAGGCAAGGATCGTACAAATAGAAGATTCTTGACACGGAGATAGCCGGTTTTGAATTCGAAATGCTTATTCATGTACTAACAAGGCTGCTCTGGTTTCTTAGAATTAATAATTGTCTTTTATTTTTCAAATATAACGAACCATAAAACTATGACTTCCGTCCCCAATCTGACCACAGCATTAGCTGGACCGCTGCAAGACCTGGAAACACATATTCTGGCAAATCAAACCGAAATTGAACACTGGTTTCGCAGCCAGTGGCTGTCATACCGTGCTCCCTTTTACAGTTCAGTTGATCTGCGAAATGCAGGCTTCAAGGTTGCACCGGTCGACACCAACCTGTTTCCCGCCGGTTTTAACAACCTTAACCGGGCATTCCTGCCATTATGTGTGCAGGCAGTACAGACAGCAATTGAACACCTCTGCCCGAAAGCGAGAAGGTTAATCATCGTCCCGGAATCTCATAGCCGCAACCAGTTTTATCTGGAGAGTCTCTCTACCCTGCAAGGAATAATCGAAAAAGCGGGACTACAGGTGCGCATAGGCCACATCGACGAAGAGAAGCAAACCCGCGAACTGACCCTGCCATCGGGCCGAAGCATGATTCAGCACCCACTGGAACGATCCGGCAACAGGCTGCACATCGAGGATTTCGACCCGTGCATCATATTGCTGAACAACGACCTGTCAGATGGCATCCCCGCCATTCTGGAAAACATCGACCCTGACCAGACCATTACACCACACCCGGCCATGGGCTGGGCTAGCAGGTTAAAATCAGACCATTTTGCCCATTACCAGCGAATTGCAAAAGAGTTCTCCAACATCATCGATATCGACCCGTGGCTAATTGATCCCTATTTCAGGCGTTGTGGAAAAATAGACTTTCAGAAACGCGATGGTGAAGAATGCCTGGCCGAAAATATTGCCGATGTGCTGGAGATCATCAAAAAGAAATATCAGGAATATGGCATCAAGGAAGAACCTTTCGTCATTGCCAAGGCCGATGCGGGCACCTATGGTATGAACATTATGACCATACGTGACCCATCTGAAATTCAGCAGCTTAACAGGAAACAAAGGAAGAAAATGGCGCGAGGGAAAGGCGGCAGTACTGTCCGTGATGTACTGGTACAGGAAGGTATTTTTACCTTTGAGACCTGGGGAGATGATAATGCTATTGCCGAGCCGGTAGCCTATATGATTGACCGTTCAGTCGTTGGCGGCTTTTACCGTGTGCATACCGACAGAGGCATTAACCAAAACCTTAATGCTCCCGGTATGCACTTTGAACCACTGGCCTTCGCCGACACTTGTACCCTGCCGGATAAATCAGCCGAACCGAATGCGGACCCAAACCGATTTTATACTTATGGGGTGATCAGCCGACTGGCCTTACTGGCCGCAGCGCGTGAAATCAATGTGCTGAAAACAACGGTAGCAACATGAACAAGCCCATCATCATCGGCGTCATTATGGACCCGATTGAACAGATTAATATTCTAAAAGACAGCACCTGGGCGATGATACTGGCGGCACAAAAACGGGGCTGGCAGGTGCATTATCTGCAACAGGCAGATCTTTTTACCCGCAATGGCATAGTCTATACGGAAAACCGTGCCATAAAACTTATACCGGGACAGGATCCCTGGCTTGAGCTATCACCAGCGAACACGTGTGAACTGTCTGAATACAGTGCGATTTTGATGCGTAAGGATCCACCGTTTGATCTGGAATATATTTATACCACCTATATGCTGGAACTGGTTGAGCAACAGGGCACATTGATCGTCAACAAACCACAAAGCCTGCGTGACTGTAATGAGAAATTCTTTATCACCCGTTTCCCGCAGTGTACGCCTCCTACTTTGGTAACACGCTCGGCGAGCAGGCTACACCAGTTTATCCAGGAACATAAGGACTGCATCTTCAAGCCACTGGATGGCATGGGTGGCACATCAATTTTCCGGGTGCAGTCCAACGACCCCAACAAAGGCGTCATCATTGAGACCCTGACGAAAAAAGGGACAACCAGTACCATGGCTCAGTGCTTCATTCCTGAAATCAGTGAGGGGGATAAACGCATACTAATGGTCGATGGGAACCCCGCTCCCTACGCACTGGCACGCGTGCCCCTGGCTGGAGAAACCCGTGGCAACCTGGCTGCAGGTGGTACCGGCAAAGGTGTCGCACTGAGTGACAGGGACTACTGGATCTGTGAACAGGTCGGCCCAATACTAAAAGAAAAAGGCATACTTTTCGCCGGCCTGGATGTTATCGGTAACTATCTGACTGAAATCAATGTCACCAGCCCGACATGTATACGCGAACTGGACAGACAGTTCGAACTCGATATCGCCGGCGATTTAATGGATGCCATTGAGTTACGTTTACCTGCATGAAGTCCTTCAGATGGCCCCTGGCTATGCTGCTTGTCCTGCCAGTACTGCTTGCCGCCTGTGGAAAACAAGACCTTTATCGCTATCAATCATTTGCTTTTGGTACACTGATAGAGGTCAAAATCCGTGACAATGATAAGACACTGGCGGATCGGGCCGCGGCCGACCTGTTTGCAGATTTTGATCGTATGCATAACGACTGGCATGCCTGGCAGCCCAGCAAACTGACACAAACCAGCGCCTTGCTTGCAACGGGAGAATGGTTTACTGCAGACAGTACCTTGCTGCCACTGATAAAACTGTCGAAACAATATTCTCTGTTAAGCAATGGTTTATTCAATCCGACGATAGGTAAACTGATTCAGTCCTGGGGCTTCCATGACTCTGAACGGCCTCAGATACCGCCCAGCCAGGAAACAATTACGCGTCTGCTGGACACGTTACCTACGGTAAATGATATCGAGATCGAGGGTAATCGACTGCGTGGACACAACCCTCAGCTACAACTGGATCTCGGGGCGATCGCCAAGGGTTACGCTATCTCCATCGGACTACAGAAAATGCGTAATCTGGGCATAAAACACGCCCTGATCAATGCCGGCGGTGATCTCTGTGGGATTGGCGATCGGGGGCAACGTCCCTGGCGCATAGGTATACGTAAGCCATCGGGTAACGGGATCATGGCAAGCATAGAACTGGGAAAGGACGAGTGTGTGTTTACCTCCGGTGACTATGAGCGCTACTTTACGTATGATGGCAAACGCTACAATCACATCATAGACACCCGTACCGGCTACCCTGCTGACAAAGTGGCATCGCTTACTGTCCTGTATAAGAAGGGTGCACTAGCGGATGCAGCCAGCACCGCATTATTTGTAGCTGGCCCAGATTACTGGCAAGACCTTGCAAAAAAAATGGGTATAAGCGATGTGATGATGATCGATAAACGGGGACGCATTATCATGAGTCCATCAATGCAGGAAAGAATTAAACTGGAACCGGGAGAAAAAGAAAGAGAAATTATCATCAGCAAGTCCCTGACCCAGTGATTTACGACTTACGACTTCTGACCCTCAATGCCATGATAAAGATGAAAGTAGGAGACTGGCTGATTTTATTTCTTAGTCTACTGCTTGTTCCGTTGTCGTGGTCAATGACTCAAAGTGATTCCGGTGCGGTAGCAGCGATAGAGGTCACTGTCGGCAACCAGCCCCCCGTTGTTTACTCGATAAAAGGCCGGCAGCAGATCACTGTAACAGGCGAACTTGGCAACAGCGTAATAGAAATTCGTGACGGTAAAGTTCGAATAATCAGCTCACCCGGCAAGAGGCAACTTTGCGTATTAAGCGGCTGGCACCAGCAAAGCGGCGATAACATCGTCTGCCTGCCGAATAAAGTGGGCGTGTCACTAATTTCGAACCGAGAGCAGTTTGATGGGATAAATTTTTAACACATAGTTTTCAGTGTTCGGTTTTCAGTAAAATCAAAATCTAAAACGAACACTGAACACTGAACACTGAAGTTATCTTTTTGAAAAAAAATATCAACATTACTGAAGAAGACAGAAAGATTGCCGCATTTGCCGCGCTGGCGATTGTTATCCATGTACTGGAAAGCAGCTTTCCGAGTCCGTTTCCGGGCATTAAACCGGGTCTGGCGAATATTATTACACTGCTGGTGCTATTTCGCTATGGCTGGCGATTTGCGGCATGGGTCAGTCTGCTGAGGGTAACCGCTGGAAGTCTGTTGCTGGGAACGTTTATGTCACCGACTTTTTTCCTCAGCCTCAGTGGTGCTTTGGCAAGTTTACTTGCCATGCTGCTACTGTGGTCAAGCATCCGCCCCTGGGTAGGAATGGCAGGCATCAGCATACTTGCCAGTATCAGCCACGTCATGGCGCAACTGCTGGTTGCGTGGTGGTTATTCATCCCTCACCGGGGAATACTGGCATTAACACCCATACTGATTGCAACAGGCATTTTTTTTGGTCTATTTAACGCTATAATTGCATCCTCTATAGAAAAGAGACTGACAGACACAGTATGAGCCACGCCGAACTATTCAGCGACCAGGACAACAGCAGTGACCTTGGCATTACCCTGATTGGTGCAGCACTGCTACATATTGTATTGATACTCGGGACAACTTTTTCATTGCCTGGAATACAGGTCAATGACACCCCTTCTCAGCTAGAAATCACACTGGTACAGGCACACACAAAGGAAGAACCCGAGGAAGCAGATTTCCTTGCCAATGCCAGCCAGCGGGGCGGTGGCGACAGCGACGAACCTCTACGTGCTACCAACCTACTTCCTGGGACATCTACAAATAAGCAATCAACACCCATTTTTCGCCCCGCAAGTATCGCCAGTGAAGACATTAGCTCTCAAACTGACAAGGTGCTGGTGGCTAAATCAATAAAGCGGAAAACACTTTTACAACCACAAAAAAACAGGAAAAAGAAAACACCGAAACAGTTACCATTAATAGGTCTGCCCCAGCAAATGAGCCTGGACGACGAACGGGATCGTTTGCTGGCTGAAATATCCCTGCAGCAACAGAACTATCAAAAGCGACCACGAAAAAAATTCCTGACTGCACGTACACGTGAGTATAAATATGCATCGTATATGGATGCCTGGCGGGCCAAGGTCGAGCGTATCGGTAACCTGAATTACCCTGAGGAGGCAAAACGTCGGAACCTGACAGGCAGCCTGATTCTGGATGTTGCCATCCTGCCTGATGGCAGACTGGACAGTATTAATGTCCGACGCAGTTCACGTCACAAGGCCTTAGACGATGCGGCGATTCGTATTGTCCGTCTGGCCGCACCCTATTCCCCCTTCCCGAAAAATTTTCGCGATGATGTTGATATTATCCACATTACCCGTACCTGGAGATTCCAGCATGGAGACCGATTGACTAGCCATTGAAATCACTTACCAACCATTTCCTTATCGCCATGCCCTCCCTGCAGGACGAAAACTTTGGTCACAGTGTGACGCTAATCAGCCATCATGACGATGATGGTGCTATGGGAATCATCATCAACCAGCCCCTGCAACTGAGTGTGGCAGAGTTGTTTAGTGATGCCGGACTGCCGACTGAAAATCTACGGCATCCTGCGGATTTTATCTGGCATGGTGGTCCCGTCAGGATGGATCATGTGTTTGCCCTGCATGATGCCAGCCATGAATGGGATCACACTATCCAGATAGGTGATGAACTGCGTCTAACTACGTCAGTGGACTTTCTCGAAGCTCTGGCAGAGGGAGAAAAGATAGATCATTACCTGCTGGCACTGGGTTATGCCGGCTGGGCATCGTCTCAACTTGAACTCGAAATGTCAGAAAATTCCTGGGTCTATGCCGCTGCTGACAAGCAGGTAATTTTTAAAACAGCCATCGAGAAACGCTGGGAGGCAGCGGCCAGGCTGGCTGGCATCGATCTCAACAAGATGTCTTATTATTCCGGGAACGCATGAATTCAGCCACCTACCTTGGCTTCGACTACGGTACCAAACGAATCGGTATAGCCGTTGGCAACACGGTATCGGTCAGCGCCACAGCACTGGACACTGTCCAGGTTAGGAATAACCAGCCGGACTGGGATCATATCTCACGATTGATTACCGACTGGCAACCGGATGCCTTAATCGTCGGCTGGCCAATCCAGATGGATAACAGTGATAACCCCGTAACGCCCAGGGCGCGCCAATTCGGCAACCGGCTGCACGGTCGTTACTGCCTGCCAGTGCATCATATTGATGAAAGACTCAGCACACACGTGGCACTATCTGAAATACGCAAGGCAGGCTATAATGGCCAGCGCTCCAGGGGTCTGGTTGATAGCTATGCCGCTAGAGAGATCCTGCAAACCTTCTTGAATGGACTGGTTGGGAATGACAAAAAAGATTGATGTCGAAGTCTCTGCGCTGCTAGACAAACTGGTCACCGATCTTACTCCACTGCTTGCTGTTAATCCCGTTATCATCGGTATTCATACGGGGGGTTCCTGGCTGGCAGAAATTCTGCATGAGCGACTGGCCATTAAAGAACCCTGCGGCAGTCTGGACATCAGTTTCTACCGTGATGACTTCAGCCGTATTGGTCTCAACCCCGAAGTCAAAGCCTCAAACATCCCGCAGGACATAAGTGACCGTCACATCCTGCTGATTGATGATGTACTGCAGACAGGGCGTACCGTACGCGCCGCCATGAACGAAATTTTTGACTATGGCCGACCTGCCTCAATCCGTCTCTGTGTGCTGGTAGAAAGAAAAGGCCATGAACTGCCTATTCAGGCTGATTACTGCGGTATGACGCTGGATCTGGGACAGGATCAACACATAAAGCTGGTTGGCCCGGAAAAGCTGTCACTGGTAGTGGGAGGCCTGGTAGCCGGAGACAATCAATCGTGAAACCACATCTGCAGTATACCAACAACGGTAACCTGCGCCACTTCCTGTCTATCGAAGACCTGCAGAAAGAAACGTTACAGCAGATACTCACCACCGCAGACAAATTCACACAGTTTGGCCAACGCGAGATAAAAAAGCTGCCTTTGCTGCGTGGCCACACTGTCGTCAATCTTTTTTTTGAGAACAGCAGCCGTACTCGCACCACCTTTGAAATTGCTGCCAAGCGTCTGTCCGCAGATGTCATCAATCTGAACCCAACCACGTCGTCAACCAGCAAGGGTGAAACGCTACTGGACACGATTAACATTCTAGAGGCCATGCATACCGATCTGTTTGTCATCCGTCATGCAAAGAGTGGCGTGGCAGAACTAATCGCCCGGCATGTACCGGATCACGTGCATATCATCAATGCAGGTGACGGCCAACATGCACATCCGACACAGGCAATGCTGGATATGTTCACCATTCGCCAACACAAGGGTCCGTTCAATGAATTGCGTGTGGCGATCGTCGGTGACATCCTACATTCACGTGTTGCACGATCACAGATTCACGCCCTGAATAGCCTGGGAGTGCACGAGATTCGTGTTGTCGCCCCCAACAGTCTACTGCCGTCACAGATAGAACGACTGGGGGTACATGCCTACAACGATCTTCAGAAGGGTCTGGACGGTGTTGATGTCGTAATGATGCTGCGCCTGCAAAAAGAACGTATGCAGCATGCCTACATCCCCAGCGAACAGGAATATTTTAATCTCTATGGCCTGACAACTGAGAGCCTCGCAGCAGCGGCAGAGGATGCCATTATCATGCACCCCGGCCCCATTAATCGTGGCCTGGAAATATCTTCGGAGGTGGCAGACGGTCCACGATCAGTCATCCTGTCGCAAGTCACCAATGGTATCGCTATTAGAATGGCGGTGATGGCGATGATCCTCGGTGGAGAAGGCAATGGCTGAGTTGATGAATATACATATCCGGGGTGGGCGGATCATTGATCCTGCCAACAATATTGATAGCGTTGTGGATTTGTATATTGCCCGCGGCAATATCATTGCATTGGGTGGTACACCTCACGGATTCACCGCAGATAAGACCATCGATGCTGCGAAAAAAATCGTTTGCCCTGGCCTGGTCGATCTCAGTGTGCGTATGCGTGAACCTGGACAGGAGTATAAGGCGACGCTGAAGAGCGAGTGTACTGCAGCCATTGCCGGCGGCATAACGACCAGCTGCTGCCCACCAGACACCACACCGACTATCGATACTCGGGCGATGGCCAACATGCTGACCCATCGTGGTAGAGAGATCGGTCTGACGCATATACTTCCACTGGGTGCTCTGACAAACGCACTCGGTGGAGAAACCCTGTCAGACATGCATGCACTGCATCAGGCAGGTTGCGTGGCCTTCAGTAATGCAAACCAGGCCATCACCAACACCATGGTTATGCGGCGTGCGATGGAGTATGCCTCAAGCTTTGACCTGTTGCTGATACTGCATGCCAACGATCCCTGGCTAAGCGATAATGGCTGCATGCACGAAGGCGAGATCAGTACACGTCTCGGCCTGGCCGGTATACCGGAAGCGGCAGAAACCGTTATTGTCGCACGTGACCTGGCACTCATCGAACAGACGGGTATAAGGGCACACTTCGCCCGTCTCTCCTGTGCACGCTCAGTCGATCTTATCATGCAGGCGCGTGGGAGAGGCCTTAAGGTAACTGCCGATGTCGCCATACATCATCTGCACCTGACCGAACACGATGTCGCTGACTTCAATACCCTGTGCCGCGTCATCCCACCGTTGAGATCAGAAAGAGATAAAGACAGCCTGCGGTCTGCCGTTGCGCAAGGCGATATCCAGGCAATTTGCTCTGACCATCAGCCCCATGAAAGAGATGCCAAGCTTGCCGCATTCAGCGAAGCAGAACCCGGTATTTCAGGTCTTGAAACCCTGCTGCCGCTTGGCCTGAAACTGGTACATGAAGATGTCATGAGCCTCAACACACTGATCGCCAGCTTAAGTTCCGGGCCTGCCGCCCTGCTCGGTATTGAGGCCGGCAGTCTGGGCGTAGGATGCCTGGCGGATATCTGTATATTTGATCTGGATGAGGAATGGCAGGTAAACAGTACAAAATTACTCAGCAAAGGCAATAACACCCCGTTCAAGCACTGGCTACTGAAGGGCCGCGTCAGCAACACCTTGCTCGCAGGTAACATTGTCTATTCAAGAACCTAGACAAATCGCCAAATCACACTATGCTCTACAGCAGGGATATCGCTAAAAACACAGAGGCGCCTTAACATTAAACCAGACCATCCGCATGTGATTGACAGCAATTTGTCAGAGTTTGATGCTAGAGTCATCAGGCAGTCTCATACGCTACCGGTACTGGTTGATTTCTGGGCCGACTGGTGCAGCCCCTGCCATGTTCTCGCACCGAATCTGATAAAAGCAGTAGAAGAAGAACAGGGGCTGGTTCTGCTTGCAAAAGTTGAAGTGGATATAGGCAATAATATGAAGCTGGCAGGCCACTATAATGTACGTGGCTTTCCAACTGTCATTTTATTTCATAAGGGTGAGGCTATTGATCGCTTCAGTGGTGCACGACCCATGTACTTTATCCGTGATTTTATCCATCAGCACATCAAGCATGACCACGCCGACCAGAGGTCATTACTGAAAAATAGTCAGGTTTAAGGAACAAAGATTTTGCCCTATTAAATATTTATAAGAGCAGTTAAATTGGCTAAATAATCAGACCACTTCTATTATTTACAGAAAGCGAATTCGATCAGCATGGCGTTTAATACCGAAACCATCACCAGCCTTGAACACATTGCCAGTGGCAAGGTGAGAGAAATATACCGTATAGACGATAAGCGTCTTCTGTTTGTTGCCAGTGATCGGCTGTCTGCCTTTGATGTCATCATGCCGACACAGATCCCCAATAAGGGACACATACTGACACAGATTGCTGAATTCTGGTTTGAGAAAACCCGCCACATTATCCCCAATCATCTATTATCTACAGACATCTCCAACCTGCCATTAAACCCGGGTGAGAAGGAGTGCCTGCAGGGGCGTAGCATGATAGTCAGAGACCTGAAAGTGCTGCCTGTTGAAGCCATCGTCCGAGGATACCTGGTGGGTTCGGGCTGGAAGGAATATCAGCAGACACAAAGTGTCTGTAATATTCCCCTGCCTGCAGGATTGAAAATGGCAGATAAATTACTGGAAGACCTGTTTACGCCATCTACCAAAGCTGTGGCCGGCGAGCATGACGAAAACATCAGCTTTGAAATACTGGTTGATCAGATCGGCCAACAACGTGCTGTAGAAATCAGGGATGCCAGCTTGGCACTATACCGTTTTGCAGCAGAATTTGCGCTGCAGCGCGGGATTATTATTGCAGACACAAAATTTGAGTTCGGCCAGGATGAACAGGGCAGGCTTTTTCTCATCGATGAGGCACTGACACCAGATTCCTCCCGCTTCTGGCCCGTCGCCAGCTACCAGCCCGGCAGCAGCCCCGAAAGCTTCGACAAACAGTATATCCGTGACTGGCTGGAGAACACCGGCTGGGAGAAAATACCCCCCGCACCCGCCATCCCTGATGATATCGTCAGACAAACTCAGGAAAAATACAATGAGGCTCTTACACGGCTGACCATCAATGGAGAGCAAAAAAGAGCATGACCGATACCCCTGAAAATATCCCGTTGCCACCGGCCGCAAGTTATTTTCCCCTGCAGGATGGTGTTTACGATGCCAGTCCTGCCCTGAAGGATTTCGGTATTGATCTCGGGAATACTGCCGCCGATCAGCAGGTGTTCCAACTGGATGAAAATTTTTCAGCCTATCGTCAGGTAAAACTCGGTGCACGGCAGGAAAGGCTATCAAAGTACTACCGTACGCAAATGCTTTCCGCAGAAGTGTTAACCAGTATTCTACGCTTTATTATAGAGCGCCTGACATTGGAACACCCTGACCTGTTTCAGCTGAACAGTCAATCGGAAAAAGACATTGCACTGCATTGCAAGCTTACGGATGAAACACTTATTTTTGACCGTAAGCTGCGCTTTATCCGAGTAGAGCGAAGTGGGCCAGCACCCTCCCCTGACTACCATGATGCCCTGGATGCCCTGGCCTGCCAGATACAGGAAGACCTGGCCATAATCAGCAAATCCCCTTTTGGTCGAGACTGGCTGGCTGCGATTCACCTTTGCCATGCCAATAACTGGGCGGCAGAAGAAAAGATAGGGCACCCATTTCAATCTATACATGAACCGGTCGCTGGCGTGCACAGCAACAAGCAGGATGCCGAAGCGGTGGTTAACACTATTGTTAAGAAAGGCCCTTTTCTACGGTTTCTCTGGAGCTTGACACCAGAAGCCGAGCTGAATCAACACCCTCGCCCCTGTCTGTCATCAGCCGGCAGTAAAGACAAAAAGAAACATATTGACCCACACCACCCTTCCCTGTACTTACGGGTAGAACGTCAAATATTGTGGCCATTCCCCGAGCAGCAGGCCGCACTTTTCACCCTTCGCACTTATTTAACAGACTGCAGTCAAATTCGTGATAACAGAGAGCAAAATGAACTGCTGGTCTCTGCGCTTAATTCAATGACTAAAGAACAGTTGAAGTATAAATGCCTGAACAATAATCGTAAACCTGTTGTTAAATGGCTGACGAGTAAGTACAGCAAGGCAAAGGCAAATCAGGTACTAATAAAGGCCATTCAGCACCTTTACCGGAAAAAATGACATCACCGGCCACTGGACGCTTCGCACCCTCCCCAACCGGCCCTCTCCACTATGGATCACTGCTGTCCGCTGTTGCCAGCTACCTCAATATCCGTTCAAAAAATGGAGCATGGCTGGTTCGTATTGAGGATCTGGATCCGCCACGCGAAGTGGCAGGAGCAAGCACAGAAATATTACATACACTGGAAAAATATGGCCTGTACTGGGACAAAGAGGTTGTTTATCAGAGTCGTCGTGGTGAACGCTACAATGAAGCACTGGCACAACTGACAAAAGACAATTTGCTTTATCGCTGTAGCTGCAGCAGGAAGGAAATAGCGAGACGTGGCGAAAAATTTTACCAGGGCCACTGCCGAAAGGGCTCTAAACCTGAACGTAAACGTTTTTCGTTACGAATCAAAACACCCGACAGGGCAGTCACATGGATGGATATGATTCAGGGTCAACAGATATTCAATCTTTTTGATTCAAATGGTGACTTCATCGTACGCCGTTCAGACAGGTTGTATGCCTATCACCTGGCAGTCGTCATCGATGATGCAGCCCAACAAGCCACGGAAATCATACGTGGCTCTGATCTCCTGATATCGACCCCTGCACAGCGTTACCTACAGGAGGCACTGGGCATCCAGTCCCCGCAATACGGCCATATTCCTATAGCGACAAACGCAAAAGGTGAGAAATTATCCAAACAAACCGGTGCCAAAGCCGTATCGTTGAGGGATCCAGCGAGGACGCTGGTTATGGCCCTTCGGGATCTTGGGCAGGATCCGCCAGATGATCTGGAGGCATCTTCTATCGATGATGTCCTTGAGTGGGGGATACGTAACTGGGTTTTGAGTCGTGTTCCGGGGGAACTAACGCTGTGATCTTTCTGATAAGATGAGGGGTAAGCCTAATGGCACTGAATTAAGGGTGTTTAGCATGTAACAATGCAACTGGGTTTTCTTCTCGGCGCAAACGACCTTCCGGCAGGTCGGCTTGGCTAAGCGTAAGCCGACAAGGGAAGAAAATGTCAGGTTACGCTATCGCTAACCAGACCTACTTAGAAATCAGATATCATGCTAAAGCTGCCTAACTTAGTGCCATTAGGCTTACCCCTTTTTTTATTTTTGTAGATTCAGCTGGCCCGAAGTCACTGCACACTTTTCGGGTCAGCTGGAACCCTTTTTGGGTTGTTAGGGTCTGATGTATGCGTACCCATGTTCCTGCAATTCTATAATACGGGCAACACCAGCCTTAACAGTTTTAACGCCTTCAAGAAGGACGGGAAGCTTCCCCGTTTTCCTCTTCACTTTTTCCATTGTATTCTTACATGCACTAAAGGTTATATCTTGCATTGCCAGACTTTTCACTCTTTCCGCCTGCTTGCTTTTCATTGTCAGCAACCCAAGACCTGGACCATAGGCAACAATCTCGATGTCAATGTTGTCAATACCATAGAGCTTTTGTAAGTTTACAGCATTATTCAATGCTATTTTTTGAGTCCTTGGATTATCAGTACTAACTTGAATTACCACCTTATGATGCGTTTTATCTCCGGCATATACATTCCCAAAAAGAAACAGTGACATAAATAAAATTAGACTTATATCTTTTATTGCTTTACTCATTATGACTTTATTCATTTTACATCCTCCAATAATCACCTCAGCATGGTAAATTAGTCAGATTCCGTAATAGGTGAATTTACGAAACGTTATGCTCTGTGTTATCCCCACAAGTTTACATAAAAACTAACTCAAAAACAAAGAGATAGGCGCGTACCGTGTGTTTTGACTTAATAAAAGTTACCGCGTGACATTAATCAAAAGGAAATATACGGAGTGCGTGTTAAAAGTATTACATAAAATCTTTTCAAAATCTGTGCCACTGCGACATAAAAATCCGTATATATAATATAAATACCCATAAAATTAACACATTAGCAACCATAAGTTCGGTTCATTGTACGATGAAGTGTGCCTTCATAATTTGGTTCGTTGGGGCCTGGACAGACGAAAACGGTATATCAAGGAACAATCTCTCTGATGTCTTCATAAGTAAACGGCCACCCCAACTCCTTTTCCCCACCATCATATGAAATCACAGGAATACGCAGCAAATAAGGCTGAAATTTTTCAACATCCTCCTCAACATCAATAATGTTGATCTCGATTTCAGGAAAGTAACGTAATATTGACAGCCCCTCGTCACACAAGGGGCAAGCATATTTTGTATAATAGTCAATTTTCATCAAAGATACCTCAAGAATGTACTGTCGAAAACGATCAAACTCAGGCAATTTTTTCAGCACAATGGGACAACTATGCCTGCTATCTTTACTAATACTGGTGAGTACAGCCGCCTCTGCCACAGAAAAAAAACAAATTAAAATCGAACAGTTTTCACTGAACCGCAGTGTCGCCTATCTCGGTGAAGAAATTAGTGCTGATATCACTGTGAGTGCACAGGCTTCCTTACGACGTAAGCGCCTGCGCTTACGCTATTATCTTGACAAAAAAGAAATTGGCAGGCAAATCATTACCGCCTTTGACCTGGCAGGCAATGCCAAAACTGTTTTTTCGTTTAAGGATTCGCCCGAGGGGCGTTACCGTTTTCGTGTCGTACTGGATATCGAAAACGAAAAAATCGAAGCAGATGAAGTCTCCCGTCAACTTGCTATTCTTTCTTTACCAACCGTCATGACAGAGCAACCATTATCCACCGGGGTTGATGAAAAAACGATAACAGACAACTTGAAACCAGGCAAACCTGACCTGGCAGCTGAGGAAATAAATTTTAATATCGCCTCTCCTCGTGTCGGTCAAAATATCCTAATAAATACAAAAATCTCTAATATCGGCACGGTGGAGGCCAACAATGTAAAGATCCGTATATTTATCAATGGCCAACCTTACGGCAAGGACATCACCATGAATATTCTCGCCGGCTCCCATGTCAGTATTGATACCAAATTTAATGCCGCCCGTCAGGGTAAAAAGGACGTCCTTATATTTATCAACCCGGATGGAGAAATCGATGAAAAATCCAACCGAAATAATCTGATAAGCAAAATGCTGATCGTTCGACCTGCTGTAAAGGGGGGGGAATCCGGCGATATTATCGCCACACCCGAAGTCAAGGCAAAACAGGCCCGCTTGGCCAATCTTGTCATCTATATTGAAACCATTTCGGGTGCACATTATACAAACGATGGAAAGGTACGTTTCTACATCACAAATAATAGCCAATCAGCAACGACAAAGTCGTTTATGATGGGTGTGCAGCGGCTACAGGAGAAGCCGAGTAAGCTCTGGCTGATGCGTAAACCGGTAAAAAGCCTGAAGCCCGGTGAAACCGCAACACTTGCGATCAAATGGCCTAAAGATCAATTGTCGTCATCCAAACTATTTGTAGCCACAGCGGATATCGAAGGTAAGATAGAAGAGACAGATACCCGGGACAATTACACAAGACCCTTTCGTGTAGTCTCCACATCCCCGATACAAGCGGCAGCCAGGCCAGTACCGCCCGGAGCAGACTCGAGGTCTGAAATCATTATCACCAGCCCACGTCCAGATAGCCGCCTGGATGGCAAGGGAAAACTCATTGTAAACTGGAAGTCCAGCGAAGATATCGGCAAGCTTGTACATATTACTGTACAGAATAACCGGACCAGGGAGACAGTCCTGAGTTCTACCAGTAATAATGACGGTGCCTATTCCGCCGACCTGTCTGCACTGCCTGAGGGTAAATACATACTGACTATCGTCTCTGAAAATAAAGCGATTGCCTCACTAAAAAGAACATTTCAGATCGTCCGGCAAAAATCAGAAGTCATACCAAAATTTGTTTCGCCTGCAAACGGTACATCCTATCGGGGTGAACAACTGCTGAAAATTATCTGGCCGGCAAGTCTCAAAATATTATCAGGGCAGCAGCTTGACCTTGTTCTGTTAGAAGGCAGCAGTAAGAAAATTGTAAAACTCAATAACAATCCTGTCGCGGCCAGGAAGGGACAATTTTTCTGGCAGATTCCTGATGATGGTAGCATCTTTGGTGTCTATACGCTGCAAGCCCGTTCTGTTGACGGCAGAGTCCTTGCTGCCACCAATGAAATTGAATTATTGCCTAATTTTGTCAGTTTTGAACAATTGTCTGCAAATAGCGGTAAAGAGGAGATTCAGACTGACCTTGAAATTGCCAGAACCAGCTTCAAGGGACAAAACTTGGAATTTCTGATAATGAACAACGGCCCGGCAGATATTAGTATATCTGGCTTGTACGGCTACACATTCACATCCTATTTCGTACGCAAGACACCCCTTACATCCGATGGAGATCTGGTTGTTTGTACCAGTACACTACTCTCAGAACTGCCTCAGGGTGAAGGCCTGGTCATCTCACTGGGCCGGGATCCCGATTGCCCTCTGGGGGAACGTGATTCTAGCGCAAAATTTGAATATGTGGTTAACCGCTTTACCCTGCCAATACTTGAGAATCAGTATTTGGTAGACCCGAAACCACTGAACAATATATCTAAATTCTACTGGCCTGACTAAAAGCTCAAAGTTTAAAGTTCAAAGTTCAAAGTTGAAAGTTCAAAGCTAAAACACTGCTGTCCCGTTAACCTGATCTTATATTGCTGTCGTTGTCGTAGTGCTTGGGATGCAGGGAACCCAATGGTGTTGGAGACATGACTATCGATAACATCTCTCCGTCATTCCGGCGCA
>JAADJE010000058.1 GCA_013150915.1 Gammaproteobacteria bacterium | reverse complement strand
CGGCGTTTGCCGATGATGACGGGGATCACTTTTCCGGTTATTTTTTTTGCTGTGTCGATGACTTCTTTTACGGAGTAGCCTTTGCCGTTACCAAGGTTATATTGTGTTGTCTCTCCGCCCTGCTCAAGATACTTTAGCGCTTTGACATGGGCATCGGCCAGGTCGGTGACATGGATGTAATCACGGATACAGGTACCGTCCGGGGTGTCGTAGTCGTCGCCGAAGACGGTGATGGATGGGCGCTTGCCTATGGCGGCATCGAGTACCAATGGAATTAAATGTGTTTCCGGGTCGTGGTCTTCGCCGGTTTCGCCATCCAGGTCGGCGCCTGCGGCGTTGAAGTAACGCAGTGAGACTGATTTCAGCTTATGCGCCACATCAAAATCACTGAGCATCTGTTCTATCATTAGTTTTGACTGGCCATACGGATTGACAGGCACTTGTTTGTGGTCTTCCGGTATCGGTACCTGTTCCGGTTCACCGTAGGTGGCACAGGTACTGGAGAAGATGAAGGTATTGATACTGTTATCACGCATGGCTTCCAGGAGGGTAAGACTGCCGGTGACGTTGTTGCGGTAATACTTGCCCGGATGTTCAACGGATTCACCGACATAGGCGAAAGCCGCAAAATGCATGATGGCAGCGGGCTGATAGTGCTTGATGATTTCGTCGAGTCTGCTTCGATCAAGGATGTCACCCCGTTCGAAGGGGCCCCATTTGACTGCCGATTCATGCCCGTAGACAAGGTTGTCATAGGCAATGGGAGTGTAGCCTGCTTTTGCCAGGGCTTTGCAAGCATGAGAGCCGATGTAGCCGGCGCCACCGGTGACTAAAATTTTCATGAAAATTTGGTTTACAGTTTAGGGGTTATGTTTTACGTAAACCCTAAATCGCAAGGCATAAAACATCTTTTTATTGGTTTCCTTGCGTTCTCTGCGGCCTCTGCGAGAGGATGGGTTTTGGTTTTCTGGTTTTAATTAAGGTCAAAGACTTTGTCTCTCGCAGGGTTCGCAGAGGACGCAGGGAGGTCAAAACCTTTATTGGGTTTAAACTTCAAAATCTTTTGACTTTGCTTTCCCTGCGTTCTCTGCGGGCTCTGCGAGAGATAGGTTTTTGGTTTTCTGGTTTTATAATCACGCCGAGACGGCGCTCCTACAGGAGGCTTTGGAAGTACGGGATAGTTTTCTTCAGGCCTTCATCCAGTTCTATTTTTGGGTTCCAGTCCATTACTTCTTTTGCCAGGCTGATGTCTGGTTTTCGTTGTGTGGGGTCATCGCTGGGAAGTTCTTTGTGTTCGATTGTTGAATTAGAATGGGTAAGTTCGATGACTTTTTCTGCCAGCTCCAGGATAGTGAATTCACCCGGGTTACCTGTGTTGACGGGACCGGTGAAGTCATCTGCTGTTTTCATTAGTCTTACAAAAACCTCTATCAAGTCATCAACGTAGCAAAATGATCGAGTCTGTTTACCGTCACCATAGATTGTTATGGGCTGGTTCTGTAGTGCCTGCATAATAAAGTTTGAGACCACTCTTCCATCATTGGGGTGCATGTTGGGGCCGTAGGTATTAAAAATACGTGCAACTTTGATTCGTAGATTATGCTGCCGGTAGTAGTCGAAGAATAATGTTTCGGCACAACGTTTACCTTCATCGTAGCAGGAGCGTTGGCCTATGGGATTAACATTGCCCCAGTAGTCTTCCGTCTGCGGGTGTACGACTGGATCGCCATAGACCTCTGAGGTTGAGGCCTGGAATATTTTTGCCCCGACGCGTTTGGCCAGGCCAAGCATATTGATGGCACCGTGTACACTGGTCTTGGTGGTCTGTACCGGATCATGCTGATAGTGGATCGGTGATGCCGGGCAGGCCATGTTGTAAATTTCATCGACTTCGACATAGAGTGGGAAGGTCACATCGTGACGCATCAATTCAAAGTGCGGGTCAGATATCATGTCGATAATGTTATCTTTGGTGCCAGTGAAGAAGTTATCGACACAGATAATGTCGTTGCCTTCGTTCAATAACCTTCGACATAAGTGAGAGCCGAGGAAGCCAGCTCCGCCGGTGATCAGAATTCGTTTTTTTAAATGCATGGGATTAAAATCAGGTTAAAGTTTAAAGTTGAAAGTTAGAAGTTGAAAGTTGAAACTTTTATCTAATCCGTGTCATCTATTTTTAGTTCATTTTTCAGCATTTCTATTTCTTCTCTTAGTTCTCTGTAATCATTCATTTTTCGTTTGAGGAAGTTTACGGTTATTCTTGCCTTTTGCTCCAGTCCGCTGGGTGTCAGGATGTAGAAGTAGGCCAGTTTTTTATTGCTGTTTTTAAAATTGTTGGCCTTTACCCATCCTTTGTCTATCAGTGCTTTCAGGCAATAGTTCGCCTTGCCGACACTCACACCCAGTTCTTTTGCGAGTTCACGTTGGGTTATTGAGGGATTTTCCTCGATAAACTTCAATACGTAGTAGTGGAGTTCTTCGGACATATTTTACGGTTTATGGGACGAGCATTGATACTGGCAAGCCATAAAATCTAACCCAAAAACCATAAAACATCTCCTCTCGCAGAGAGCGCAGGGAAAGCAAAAGAAACGCCTTAGAATGTTATGGGACAACAGTGGTTTTATGTAAATCGTAATTTATAAAACGTAACACCGGGCTTTTAGTACGCTACCGCCATACCGTACACTTTCATACGGCACTGCTGCAGCCCGGCTTATACTCTGGCTCAGGTTCGTTCAATGATTGAACGAATGGCTATTAAAACCGATTTAATCAGTTAAAGCAAATGCTTATGGAAGCAGTAGAAAGGTCAAAGGGGAAAAAGGAAAGCTTTTCCCTGAGACCTGAAACTTGGAACTATGCCTGTTTATGCCATGAAATCTAGCTTATAATTTAACGACTTATATTTTCCCTTTGCCTATGAAATTTAACTACCCAATAAGTATCCTGACAGCCTTTGGACTGACGGTATTTCTCCTTTTTTTTCTGCGACCCGTGGCATTTAATATTGGTCTTGTTGATAAGCCTGATAAGCGTAAGCAACATGAAGGTGTTGTTCCCTTAACAGGGGGCCTCGCCATGTTTGTGGCACTGAGTTTTTCCATTCTTACCCTTGATACTTCTATTGGCTGGCTGCGCGCCTTCCTGGCGGGTGCACTTATACTCGTTATTACAGGGGTGCTGGATGACCTACATGAGCTATCGACTACGGCACGCTTTACCGCACAGATTATTGCCACGACCATTATGGCTATGTGGGGTGGTATCGTGCTTAATGATTTTGGCTATCTTTTAACTACTTCTTCAATGCTTGGAACCAGCTGGCTTGCGATACCGGTCACTGTGTTTGCTGCCATCGGTGTAATTAATGCGCTAAATATGCTTGATGGTATTGACGGCCTGGCCGCTTCTATCTCCCTTGTTTCAATTACCGGACTGGCAATTGTAAGTGTTAACTCTGGTCATAGAAATATTTTACTGGTTCTGGGGTTATTAGCGGCCGTGCTTGTTGCTTTTCTGATTTTTAATTTACGCTGTGATAAAAAGAATTGTTCTCTGGCTTTTATGGGGGATGCCGGCAGTATGTTTTTAGGCTTTGTTCTATCCTGGTTTTTTATCATGTTATCGCAGGGAGACGATCGAGCAATGGCCCCGGTAACTGCTCTCTGGATTTTTGGCATGCCACTGAATGAAACACTGACCATGATGTTACGCCGTATTCGTCAGGGACGCTCTCCTTTCTCAGCTGACAGGGAGCATATCCATCACCTGCTTGAAGAAAAAGGATTTAGTAACCGTAGGACGCTCGTACTCATTGTTGCTGCTTCGGCACTTTTTGCTGCAGTAGGACTGTTGGGCCATTTTCTTCACATACCCGAACCGGTGATGTTTTATTCTTTTCTTGTTGTGTTTGGGGGGTATCTGGTTTTGATTAAACGGGGCTGGAAGGTTTTGAGAAGGGAAAGATAGTTTAAGGAACCTCTCCTCCTTTACATAAAAACCTATCGTGCCGAGCGGCGCTCCTAGATGGTTCCGACGATATTTCGGGGGTTGTCTACTACCAGTTTATTGGCCTGATCGATACCTATAATTTTGGCTGCGGCATCTCTGCCTGCTGCAAGGTCTGGGGGGCGATATTGGATGTTATGGGCATCAGTGGCGATGATGCTTACCCAGCCCTCTTCCAGCATTTCTTTTGCTCTGATCCCTGCCTGTTTACCAAACCGGTTCACGATGGAGGCGGCCGTTATTTGCAGCAGGCAGCCGCGCCTGACATAGGATGTGATTTTTGACAGGTCTCGCATGACTTCTTTGTTACGCTCGGGGTGAACGATCATGGGACGGATTTTTCTTTTCAATAACCAGTCAACCAGATTCTCACTGCCAACAGGTATGGTTTCGTGTGGAAATTCCAGCAAGAGAATTTTGTAGCCATCGAGTTCACCAAGAAAAGGAATGCCCCCTTCCTGCACCATGGTTAGAATTTCTGGTCCTATCCTGACTTCTGCTGCTGCACCCAGCTTTAAAGGGATATTGTTTTTCTTTAACTCGGTCTGAAAATCAGCAACGGCCTGTTCGATGTTTTCTTTTTGATTGCGATAACGACCTGGGTGGATATGGGGTGTCATAATACTTAGCTTAATCCCATTATCTACGGCCATTTTTGCTAACAATAGCGATTCATCCAGGCTGGCGGGCCCGTCGTCGATGTTGGGTAAAAAATGACAGTGGCAGTCGATCATTTTATTGGTTCCAAGTTCCAGGATCCAAGTTTTTAACTTCAAACTCAGGAGCCTAAATTCATATTAGTGCCAAGTCAAAAGCCACTATAGCTTAAGGAGGCCCTGTATGTAGCATTGCTGAAAGTTGGGTCACTTCTCAACCACGTCATTCCAGCGCAGGCCGGAATCCAGATACCGCAGAATAGAAATACTTTATCACTCTATAACAAGTCAAAATACAAATCACACCACTTCGGATTTTTCTCCTCAATGATTTTAATTTTCCACTCTCGCTTCCAGTTCTTGATGACTTTTTCACGCTGAATCGCTGATTCCATATTTTCATGCATCTCGTACCAAACTAATATATGCACATTATATTTTTTGGTAAAACTTTCATAGATATTGTTCTTGTGCCCCCATACTCTCTTTATCAGGTCTGATGATACTCCTGTATATAGGGTTCCATTCGGTTTGCTTGCTAATAAATATACACAGGGCAGGCGATCCATTCACCACCTCTGCACTATTTCTGGATTCCGGCCTGCGCCGGAATGACGGAGTTGTTTGCCGTAATGACGAGGTTGTTGGCCGTAAAGACGGGGTTGTTTACCGTAATGACGGGGTTGTTGGTGTGCCATATCTCCCTCCATGGAAATATAAAAATGATCACTGCTATCCCGTTAACGCCGCATCGTCATGCCGGGCTTGACCCGGTATCCAGTAAGTCGTTGAGACCGCTGGATTCCGGCCTGCGCCGGAATGACGGGGTTGCCTGCCGGAATGACGGAGTTGTTGGCCGTAAAGACGGGGCTGTTGGTGTGCCATATCTCCCTCCATGGAAATGTAAAAATGATTTGGATCTTACCGGGAACCTGGAACCTGGAACTATGCTTTCCTATACTCCTCGCCGTACGAATAATACCCACTTCCATAATACTTTCCATAACCATAGCCATAGTACTTCGACATCTTTTTGATATCGACGTTGTTGATGACGGCACCAATGACATGGGCGTTGGCACGGCGGAGTTTTTGCAGTGTGGCGTTGATAATTTTTGTGTTGGTCGAGTCAGACTTGATGACATAGATGACGGCATCGGCAAGATTGGATAACAGTACTGCATCACTGACCATGGAGACAGGTGGTGAGTCTATGACGATACGGTCATAGACTTTTGCCAGTTGTCCCAGCATTAATTTGAATTTGTTTGAGGCCAGCAGATCCAGTGGGTCAATCGGGACAGCACCGGCAGTGATGACATGCAGGTTGGTCCCTTCTACCTTGTGTAAGACATCTTTGAACTCTGCTTCCCCGGCAAGCAGCTCTGACATGCCGGGAGAACGGTGATCATAACCAAATATCTTCATGGCTGATGGCCGACGCATATCGGCATCGAAGATGAGCGTTTTCTCCAGCTGGCTCATTGACAACGCCAGGTTGCAGGCGACGGTTGTTTTTCCTTCACCCGGGACAGACGAAGTACTAAGTATAACTTTGTGTGGATGATCCAGTGCAGAAAGCGCGACACTGGTACGAATGGTTCGTATGGTTTCAGAAAAATTTGAGGACTCGTCTTCGAAATATGCCCTTTCCGGGTGGACATCTCCTTTTCGAATCTTCTTTTTAGACAGCTGGGGCAGCAGGCCCATTGTTATCAGGCCAAGTTTTCTTTCTGTGTCTTCTGATGTCCTGATTGTCTGATCCAGGTAGTCGATGAGAAAGGCCAGTCCGATACCCACAAATATGGCCACCAAAACAGCCATCATGACGATTCGCCTCTTGTTGGGCCTGCTCGGTGCGCTGGGCACCATGGCAGCATCCACTACCCTGACCCTGTCTGTCTCAAAGCTCGAGTTTAAACTGGTCTGCTTATACTCTTCCATGAATAGATCGCGCAACTTTCGGTTACCTTCGACATCCTGCTTCAGGCGATCCAGTTCAAATCCCTTTACGTTGGCACTCTGGACCTTCTTTTTCAGGGCTTCATACTGTTTTTCCAGCGAAGCCAGGTTTTGCCGGCTGACTTCGAAGTCCTCATCGATACCCCTGATGATGCTGGGAATGAGCTGTCGGTAACGATCCTGTATCGCTTCGACTTCATTCATTGCCTGCTTCATCTTCGGGTGTTTCGGGCCATAACGTTTTTTCAGTTCAGCCAGTTTTCGTGTCGCCGCCACCTCTACCGTTTTCAATTCACTGAGTGTTGGGTGTTTGTAGATAGAGGGGTTGTTCAGCACCTCTTCCAGGGGCATTTTACTGAATCTGTCCGCCTGTCTTTTTAGGACTTTTAATTGATTGTTTACAATACGCTCCTTGATCACCTTATTTGACAGGTCATCAAGCTGTTCGGTCAGAAAACCGGAAGCGCCCTTACCGACATCAAGCAGGTTTTCCTTGCTGCGATACTGCTGTAATTTACCCTCTGAACTGTCCAGTTGAGTGGATATACCCCCCAGGCTCTTGGTCATCCAGTCACTGATCTTTTTGACTTCTCTAAAACGTGCATCAAGGTTACGTTTGATGTAGGCATCGACCACGCCATTGGCAATCAGTGCAGCCAGTTCGGGGCTGGATGATGAAAAACTGATTTCAACGACGTAGGTATCTTTGACAGGATTGACAGATATTCCACCCTGCACCATAGCAACCAGTGCCTTTTTCTTATCGGCCAATTTTTGTTCTTCACTGCGTGCATCCTCCTTTTTCTTCTCGTTTTTAAGGAAAGGGAGATATCGGCGCCAGCCCCGCACACCTTCAGTTTTTGCCTTATTATAGTAGGGATGCTCCCACAGCTTCAGACTCTCAACCACCTGTTTTGCAACAGATTTGGATTTTAGTATCTGGTACTGCGTACCCGGATACTTCTGCATCGCATACCAGTTAATTCCTGTGGTGCCTCCGGTTGCAGGGGTCACACGTTCGATCGAAACCTTGGTCGTTGCCGTGTAGACAGGGATCATTGAATTCGCAACCAGGGCGGCAAGGATCCCAACAGCAATAGCCAGACCGATAATTTCAAAAAGATATTTTCGGATAACACGCCAGTAGTGCAGAAAGTTGATGTTTTCTTCCCGGTCGATTGTGTAGCGGGGGTCGAGTTGTGGGATTGGCTGGTTCATGCGCGGCAGGGGAAAAGGGGGAAAGGAAAGGCTACAGGGGAAAGCCTAAAAGTATATTC
>JAADJE010000110.1 GCA_013150915.1 Gammaproteobacteria bacterium | reverse complement strand
AATTCTTCTGAAATACAGCAATATCAAGGCGTTAATGGGTTGCATAGCGGTAAGATTTATACCATAATCCGCCGCTTTACAGGCGCGTAGCTCAGTGGTAGAGCACTACCTTGACATGGTAGTGGTCGGTGGTTCGATCCCACTCGCGCCTACCAGAAAAAGGGGTCAGAGCAGATTTTTGTGGACCAAAATCAGGTCTGACCCCACTTAAGTTTATCCATTCACGCGGCCTCTAGTAAGGGTCGCCACTGAGACGAGGTTACAATCATGCCTGTTATTACCCTTCCTGATGGATCGACTCGATCTTTTGATGCGCCTGTTTCTGTGATGCAGGTTGCCGAAGATATTGGTCCCGGACTGGCAAAAGCTACTCTTGCCGGACGCGTAGACGGGAAGCTGGTGGATGCGAGTTTCGTGATGCAGGATGATGCCTCGCTGGTTATCGTAACATCCCGTGATGAGGATGCGCTGGAGCTGTTCAGGCACGATGCTGCTCATGTGATGGCGCAGGCGGTGCAGGAACTGTTTCCCGGTACCCAGGTGACGATTGGCCCGGCCATAGAAGATGGTTTCTATTACGATTTTTCTCGAGATGAGGCCTTTACCCCCGCTGATCTGAACAAGATTGAGCAGAAAATGCATGAGATCGTTAAGCGTGATCTGCCGATAGTGCGTGAAGTGATGGACCGGGCAGAAGCAATTAAAGTGTTTTCTGAACTAGGCGAAAAATACAAAGTCGAAATTATCGAGGATATTATTCCTGAAGGGGAAGAAGTCTCCATCTACCGTCAGGGTGACTGGTTTGATGTCTGTCGTGGTCCGCATTTGCCGAGTACCGCCAAACTGGGCAAAGCTTTCAAATTAATGAAGCTTGCCGGGGCTTACTGGCGCGGTGACTCTAACAATGAAATGTTGCAGCGTATCTATGGTACGGCCTGGACAGGCAAGAAAGAGTTGGCAGCCTACCTGCATCGTCTGGAAGAAGCAGAGAAGCGCGATCATCGGAAGCTGGCAAAGCAGATGGATCTGTTTCACCTGCAGGAGCAGGCCCCCGGTATGGTATACTGGCACGATAAGGGTTGGCGCATTTATCAGGTGGTCGAAAATTACATACGTGCGCAATTACGTCAGCACGATTACCAGGAAGTACATACACCACAGATCATTGATCGTTCATTATGGGAGAAGTCGGGTCATTGGGACAAGTTCCATGACGATATGTTTACCACATCCTCGGAAAACCGGGATTACGCGATTAAACCGATGAATTGCCCGGCACATATTCAGATATACAATCAGGGGCTGAAGAGCTACCGTGATCTACCTTTACGGTTGGCGGAGTTTGGTTCCTGTCACCGAAATGAACCCTCTGGTACTTTGCACGGTATCATGCGTTTGCGAAATTTCGTGCAGGATGATGCGCATATTTTCTGTACCGAAGACCAGATACAGGATGAGGTCTCTGATTTTATTGACCTGTTGTTTGAGGTCTATAAAGACTTTGGATTTGAAGATATCCTGATCAAGCTTTCAACCCGTCCGGAGAAGAGGGTCGGCAAGGACGAGGACTGGGATCGGGCAGAGCAGGCGCTCGAGCAAGCACTGGATGCCAAAAAACTGGACTGGGATCTACAGCCGGGCGAGGGGGCATTCTATGGGCCTAAAATTGATTTTTCGCTGAATGATAGCATCAGTCGAGTCTGGCAGTGCGGAACCATTCAGGTCGATTTTTCCATGCCTGGACGGCTGGATGCAAGCTACATCGATCACGATGGCAATAAGCAGGCACCAGTGATGCTGCATCGTGCAATACTGGGTTCGCTGGAGCGATTTATTGGTATTCTGATCGAAGAATCTGCGGGGCTGTTGCCGTTATGGCTGGCACCGGTACAGGCTATGGTGATGAATATTACCGACGATCAGGCTGAATTTGCCACAAATGTGAAGGAAACTTTGAAAAAACAGGGTTTCAGAGTCGATTCAGACTTGAGAAATGAGAAGATCGGCTTTAAAATTCGCGAGCACACAATACAGCGCATTCCGTACCTTCTTGTGGTGGGTAACCGTGAGGTGGCAGGAGGCGCTGTTTCTGTTCGTACACAAAAGGGTGAAGACCTGGGTTCGATGACGGTAGAAGCATTTGCCGAGCTGATGAACAAAGAGGTTTCTGCCAAGAGTCAAACTGTTTCGGAGGATTAAACCAATCGCAGGTGAAAAGCAGTATCGTATGAATTCGCAAATTCGGGTGCCCAAGGTGCGCCTGGTCGGTGAAGATGGTGGTCAGATAGGGCTAGTTGCTACAGATGAAGCGCTAAATATGGCAGTAGATGCCGGCCTGGATCTGGTCGAAATATCTCCAAATGCTGATCCGCCTGTCTGTCGTTTGATGGACTATGGCAAGTTCAAGTATCAGGATAGCAAACGCAAGCATGCAGCGAAGAAGAAACAGAAAGTAATAACGGTTAAAGAGATTAAGTTTCGCCCTGGCACAGATGTTGGTGATTACAATATTAAGTTGGGAAAACTGATCAAATTTCTTAAAAACGGCGACAAGGTGAAATTAACTTTACGTTTTCGTGGTAGAGAAATGGCACATCAGCATCTGGGCATGGAATTACTCAATCGTGCCGAGGCGGATCTTTCGGAGCTGGCTGTTGTGGAGCAGTACCCAAAAATGGAAGGGCGTCAGATGGTAATGATAATGGCGCCCAAAAAACCCAGTAAAGCCGTCGACGGTTCACGGTTAACGGGTATTTATTAATCGCAGCAAGATGCTGCAATACGTACACTGTACAATGAAAAACCGGAGTAAAGAATGCCTAAAATGAAAACCAATCGGGGCGCTGCAAAACGCTTCAAAAAAACGGCGGGGGGTGATTTTAAACGATCACAGGGCCATCGTCGCCATATCCTCACGAAGAAAACGACCAAGCGTAAGCGTCATCTGCGCGCGGTGGCGACTATTAACAAAGCCGATGTAGCATCTGTCAAACAGATGCTACCATTCAGTTAACCGGGAGGATTAGAATATGCCACGCGTAAAACGCGGTGTTACGACACACGCACGTCATAAAAAGGTACTCAATCGCGCCAAGGGTTATCGCGGTGCTCGCAAGAATGTATTTCGTGTTGCCAATCAGGCTGTAGCCAAAGCGGGTCAGTATGCCTATCGTGATCGTCGTCAGAAAAAACGTCAGTTCCGTGCTCTGTGGATCGCGAGGATCAATGCAGCTGCCCGTTTGAATGGTCTCAGCTACAGCCGTTTCATGAACGGGTTATCCCGTGCTGAAATTGATCTCGACCGTAAGGTGCTGGCAGATATTGCCGTGCATGACCTTGAAGGGTTTTCTGCACTGGCTGAAAAGGCCAGGACAGCTCTGGCTTCCTGATTGTTATAATCTACGAACAGGATGATTCGCGATGAAAATCCGGAGGGAAAGGTTGTCGCCTTTCCCTTTTTTTGTTTATAGACCACAGCTGTGTAAATGACTGATCCAGAAAGTAAAATTCGTCAGGAACTTAACGACCTGGTGACACAAGCGAAGGCAGAAGCCAGTGCGGCAAGTGAATTGTCTGTGCTGGATGATGTGCGGGTGCGCTATCTGGGTAAAAAGGGCAAATTGACTCTACAGCTCAAACGTATTGGGAGCCTGCCCGCTGAGTTAAGGCCAAGTTTTGGTAAGTGGGTCAATCTGGCTAAGAATCAGGTACAGGAACAGATTGCCGTCTGTAAGGATGTGCTGAAACAATCCAGCTTGAATGAGAAGTTGGCGGAAGAAAGTATAGATGTCACGCTACCGGGAAGACGCTCAGCCCGTGGTGGTCTGCATCCTGTTACACGCACGCTGCAGCGACTGGAAGATATCTTTGTCTCGATGGGTTTTACTGTTGCAGAAGGACCCGAAATAGAGGATGACTTTCATAATTTTGAAGCATTAAACATACCGCCCAGTCACCCTGCGCGTGCCATGCACGATACATTCTACCTGAAAGATCATTATCAGAAAGAGAAAGGAGTGTTACGTACCCACACCTCACCCGTGCAGGTGCGCTTTATGGAGAATCATGAGCCACCGTTCCGTATTATCGCTCCGGGCCGTGTTTACCGCTGTGATTCTGATGTCACTCACACACCGATGTTCCATCAAATAGAAGGTCTATTTGTCGATAAAAATGTCAGTTTTGCAGAATTGAAAGGTATTTTATCAGAATTCCTCAAGGTGTTCTTTGAAAAGGATTTGAAAGTGAGGTTTCGGCCTTCATTTTTCCCATTCACCGAACCGTCTGCAGAAGTGGACATCAGCTGTGTAATGTGTGGCGGTGAGGGTTGCAGGGTCTGCTCTTATACTGCCTGGCTGGAAGTGTTGGGTTGCGGTATGGTGCATCCTGCAGTATTTACTCACGTCGACATAGACAGTGAAAAATACTCCGGATTTGCCTTTGGTATCGGTGTGGAAAGGCTGGCCATGTTACGTTACGGCGTCAATGACTTACGTTTATTTTTTGAGAATGATTTGAGCTTTCTGGGGCAGTTCAGATGAGTGAGTTATTATTAATCACGAGGGGGTTGAAGCATGCGGATCAGTGAAGTCTGGTTGCGTGAATGGGTTTCGCCCAAGTTGAGCACTGATGAGTTGGCAAACAGGCTGACGATGGCCGGTCTGGAGGTGGGCAGTATTGAGCCTGCTGGAGATTTATCACACAAGCTGGTGGTTGGGAGAATTGAAGATATTATTGCCCACCCTGATGCTGATCGTCTGAGAGTGTGTAAAGTTAATGTTGGCCGTGCAAGAAACCTGACTATCGTTTGTGGTGCTGCCAATGCACGGCAGGGGCTTTATACTATTACAGCACTGCTCGGTGCAAAATTGCCTGGCGGCATGACCATCAGAAAGGTGTCTGTCCGTGGTGTGGCCTCATCGGGTATGTTGTGTTCGGCTTCAGAACTGGGCTTGGAAGAATCTTCAGCGGGAATAATGGATCTTGCAGACAAACCCACTTTGGGTACGCTGGCGAGTAGTCTATTCCAGCTTGATGACCGTATTCTTGATCTTGAGCTGACCCCTAATCGTGGTGATTGCCTGAGTATTCGCGGTGTTGCACGCGAAGTGGCGGCACTGACCAACAGCCGATTGAAAAAACCCATCAAATTCGTTGAAATGCAGGTGCAGGACAGAGCTAAACTGCCGGTCAAGCTTACTGCCAGTGATGGCTGCCCGCATTATGTCGGACGTATCATTCGTGGTGTGGATGTATTAGCAGAAACCCCGCTATGGATCAAAGAGCGGCTGCGCCGTGCCGGTATACGCAGTCTGGGTCCCTGTGTCGATGTCACTAACTACGTCATGATAGAGTTGGGCCAACCGATGCATGCCTTTGATCTGGAATGCCTAAATGGGCAGGTTGAGGTACGGTATGCGAGTGGGCGTGAGAAATTGATTTTACTTGACGGATCGACCATTAAGCCCGAAAAGACCGATTTATTGATTGCGGATAAAAGCGGTCCCTTGGCATTGGCGGGTATCATGGGAGGCACGGCATCGGCCGTATCCGATCAAACACAGGATATTTTCCTTGAAAGTGCCTTCTTTACACCGGAGATTATTGCGGCGACGACGCGTGATCGAGGGGTTCGTACGGATTCGTCCCATCGTTTCGAGCGCGGGGTGGATTTTGAGTTGCAACGGGAAGCGATAGAACGAGCATCCTTTCTGCTGACTGAGATTGCAGGGGGGCTGTGCGGATCTGTGGTTGAAAAAACGGTTACAGCGAGACTGCCCAAGAAAGAGCCGATCACCCTGAGGAATAAGCGCTTAAATGCAGTATTAGGTACAAAAATTAATGCTCGTCAGATGGTTGCCAGCTTGCGACGTCTTGCCATGCAGGTCAAAGGAAAGACCGATTCGATTAAGGTCACCTCGCCCACTTATCGTTTCGATATCAATATCGAGGCCGATTTAATAGAAGAGGTGGCGCGTGTGACAGGGTTTGAAAAAATTCCTGAGACGGTACCCGTCGCGCGTTTACAGACATCACTGGAAGAAGAAAAAACATTGCCTGTCAGCCGCTTACGGTCATGCCTGGTCGACCGAGATTACCAGGAGGTCATCACCTACAGCTTCATTGATCGTGCCATGCATGAGCAGCTTTCTCCCTCTTCACGTGCAGTAGAGCTAGAAAATCCCATTGCTTCGGACATGTCTGTCATGCGTGCCAGCTTGTGGCCAGGATTGATCAAAACCATGCAATATAACGTTAATCGCCAGATGACCGACCTGAAACTATTCGAATCGGGTCGAACGTTTATGGCTAAAGGGAAAACTTTGCTTCAGCACCGTTACGTGGCAGGGCTGTTGACAGGCAGTGCTGATGCCCAAAGTTGGGTAGATAATCGACGGGAAGTGGATTTTTTTGACCTGAAAGGTGATGTGCAGGCCCTCATTGCGCTCACTGGCCGTGATGATGACTTTATTTTCTCACCACTCAAACACCCGGTGTTGCAGCCGGGTCAGTCTGCTTTGATTAAAGAGGGGAAAAAAGTGACGGGTATATTGGGCCGATTGCATCCGGCGATTGAATCATCTCTTGAGCTAGACCAGGCGGTATATCTTTATGAAATTCGACTGGATAGCCTGCTACATTCACGAACTCCTGTTTTTCATGAGTTTTCTCGATTCCCAGCCATGCAGCGCGACATTGCGCTGGTAATTGCAGCGAAAATACCCTCATCTGACGTGATCAGGTCTATAAAATATCATGCAGGAGATCTTTTAGTGAAGTTGGAGTTGTTTGATCAGTATCAGGGCGAACATATTGATTTTGGTAAAAAAAGTCTCGCTTTTACCTTGACCTTACAGCGTACTTCGCGCACTCTTACAGACAGTGAGACAGAAAATCTGTTGAAAAGTGTAATTCGGGGGGTTCAGTCAGATCTGGACGCACAATTAAGATAGGATAATAGGATAAGAATGACAGTTACCAAGGCAGATCTGGCAGACAGGTTATATGAGGAACTCGGGCTAAATAAACGTGAGTCCAAGGAGTTCGTAGAGTTATTTTTTGAGAAAATGCGCCAGTCCCTGGAATCTGGAGAATCTGTCAAATTGTCCGGTTTTGGTAATTTCGACCTACGCAAGAAGACACCCCGGCCGGGTAGAAACCCGAAAACTGGCGAAGAAATCCCCATTTCGGCTCGTCGTGTGGTAACCTTTAGACCAAGCCTGAAGCTAAAAGAACGGGTTGCGCAATACACCGCCAGTCTGCAAAACAAAAAACAGGAAAATTTGTAGAGGATTATGCTTGATCCAGCTGACAATTCGGTGTTACCCGCCATACCTGCTAAGCGTTATTTCACAATTGGTGAAGTAAGCGAGCTTTGCCAGGTCAAACCTCATGTATTGAGGTATTGGGAGCAGGAGTTTTCACAACTAAATCCGGTAAAAAGGCGCGGTAATCGGCGTTACTATCAACGCCATGAGGTTGAACTGATTCGAACCATACGTTCACTGCTCTACCTTGAGGGGTTCACTATAAGTGGTGCACGGCAGAAACTGGAATCAGAAGATGAGTTTGAAGAGACGGTAATGGAATCAGCAGAGCAGCCAAAGGTTTCCAGAGAGGTCATTGGCGGTCTGATTAACGAACTTGAAGAGTTGACTGTTATGCTGAGGGATTGACCCCGGCATACTAGTAGTAATCCCAGCAGGTATCTTATAGTTTTGAATAGAAGTGCCCTGGAGTATCTTGAAAAGCGAAAATTCTTTTCTGTTTATCGAAGTCCTTTTCGTAAACAATCCATCATGAAAAATCAATAAACGGGGCGTAGCGCAGCCTGGTAGCGCACCGCAATGGGGTTGCGGTGGTCGGAGGTTCAAATCCTCTCGCCCCGACCAGTTATAGCAACGGTTTACAGGGAGTTTGAAAAGTAGACCGAAACTGGAAAAAGTGATTTAAAGCGGATTTAAAGCTTTTTTTAATAAAATTCTCACGTAAGCCCTTAACTTTTACCTAGGGAAAATA
>JAADJE010000033.1 GCA_013150915.1 Gammaproteobacteria bacterium | reverse complement strand
ATTTAAGGCTGTTGAATTTCCGGGTGGCTGGAAGGTTGAGTTCCAGGACTTGGAGAAGGCTGCATATGGTGTGGAAGCAGTTGGCTTACTCTCACCTGCTGAGCCCGCAGACCAAAACCCAGATTATGCATTTCAGATTGTTGCCGCCAAGGATCCGAATCTTGCGTTAGCGGGCCTTAGGATTGAAATTGAAACAAGACTTAGACACTTGGCCATGAACTCGGGCGTGCCTAACACCGAAAACAAAAATATACTGTCCCTGCTGGTGCTTCTTGAAACTGCTGATATTTTACGCAAAGACGAAGCTTCAGCCTTACGGGAAATCGTTGACATCCTCGGATTAGCAGTACACGGTGCAATAGTCGGTGAGAAATCTGCAGCGTGGGCCATGCGGATTGGACCACGATTGTTAAGAGGTCTCGACGCCCGACTAGCAGCATAACTCGGTTATTTTAGCAAGAGGAATCGACTATGAGCAGATGGGAAAATATCATTACCGAGCTTCGAGATGAGTTCGCTCTTCGAGAAAGAGAACTTGAGACGCTGCAGAAGCTTGATAAGCGAATTGTTGACGATGCCACACCTAAAGGCCAACTCTTCGACATCATAGTTAGGGACATTAGGAAGCTTTGCCATGCCGAGATAGCTCAGGTCCTGATTCGAACAAGAACAGGCCTCAAAATCGTTGCATCTCAGCCCGAATATGCAATTGAAACTCTGCTGCCACTGTCTGAGTGCGCAACAGGACACTGTGTGGAAACAAGGAAACCTTTCCTAACCGGGAACATTTGGGGGCATCCAATACGTCACCGATATGCCGACATGTTTTCCAAACAAATTGACAAAAAGATATACAGTGAACTGGCCGTTCCGATGATGCTCAAAGGAGAGGTTATTGGGGTAATTAATGTTGAGAGCCCAAGACGTAACGCTTTTGATTATCACCACCGCAGCGTCCTTCTCTCCTATGCGGCACAGGCCGCTGTAGCATTTACGCACCTCCGTTTGATCGATGAGTATGCTTTTTTCAGAGATATCGACTCAGTCGTGTTGGATCCGGTTGCAGCCAGCAATATTCCAGAAATAGTTAATCAGTCACTCCGATCGCTTGATGAGTACATCGGACCAGTACCTCATTATCAAGTACTGTTTCCGTACGCTGATCACCTGGTTATCGCCTTTAGCTCAATAGGTGAAGACGTTGGTGCTAAGGTTGAAACAAACAGATCAGTTAGTGGTCGCTCAGTGCGAGAAAGAAGGACACAGATAGTGCCAGATGTGAGATCTGACCCTGATTATCTTGAAGTTCTGGGCTCTGACACTCTCTCTGAAATGGCAGTCCCAGTTAGTTTGGGTGAACCAATAGTGGCAGTAATCAACCTTGAGGCTTATGAAGTGGGATTCTTCAATGAGTTCTCCCGAGTAATTGTTGAGAATTTCTCAAGGGAGATCAAATGGGTCCTTGCGCTCCTTCGAATTGCCTGGGCTTTCGAACTACGTGTAGAGCAGACCCGATCGTTGGAAGCTACCATAGCGATTGGAGCGCAAGCTGCAAATTTGATGCACGAGATTAAGACTGAAATTAAAGGCATAGAACTGTACTCCGCTCAAATTCTCGATAAAAATGGCGACTTACTGAATAAGAACCTAGAGGTAAAAGACAAATTAGAGATTATTTCTGAAAAAGCTAAGGAGGCACTTAGAATACCGAGAAGACTTTTCGATCGTTACTCTCATGCCAACCAGTTCGATGTACTCCACACGATTGAAGAAGCTCTCAAAGTGTGGAGGGAGAAGAATCCTAATGTGAATATCCAGACAAATATTGATAACGGCCTTCCTTCTGTGAAATGTCGTGATTTATCAGGCATTCTTAATAATCTGATACAAAATGCCGTGGAAGCCATGAATGATCAGGGTCAACTTATGATCACGGCTAAAATGGGGCAATTGGGAGCACTTCTCACAAACTTTGTATGTATAGAAGTAACTGATAGCGGGCCCGGAATCCCTGAGGAACTCTTGGATAAGGTTTTCTCATGGGGGGTCACCACAAAAAAGGACTATGACGAGTACGGAATGGGTATGGGGCTAGCCTGGTGTAAGATGCTAATTCATTCTGAAGGTGGGAGGATCAGGGCAAAAAACACGGATGACGGTCATGCACTAATTTCACTATATCTTGACACAGGAGAGCTATCGTCGTGAGCGGAATAGAAATCTGGACAAACAACGTTCTTATCGTTGAGGATGATGTAGTTACTGCCAATGTTTACAGAGATATTGTAAAGGACTCTGGTGGCGTGCCATGGGTTACACATTCACTTGATGGGGCAAGAAACCTAATGTCCCAAGTTGCTTTTGGTGTGGCTCTGGTTGATTTGTCCTTAACCGGGGCAAAAAATCGGGATGGGCTCAAGGTGTTAGATGAATTGTCAAAGTCAGGAGACGGCACGCGGTCAACATTGCTAACAAATTTTGGAGATCTTAAGTCGGGTGTTGAAGCTGTAGCCCGATACGGTGGATGTTATGCTTATGACAAAGACGAAGCCACCTACGAATTCCTATCGGCCTATTTGCCAAATGAATTAGGAAAAGTTAGAGCCCTTTCCCAACGGAGTGAAGGTACTCAGATGTTCACGCTCAAGCCTGAAGGTTCTCCTAGTTGGAAATGGGAGGATGAACTCCAATCAGTTTGCAAACCCAAAGGGGGTATTGGTGGCCTCTATAAATTCTGGGATGAGTTTCTGCCTCTCATTGTGCCATTGCAGATTCATAGTGGACAAACACCTTTGGTGTTGAATCCAAAAATTGAAGTATTCTTGGGAGTTGTTTGGAGTCGAGGTTGTGGTCATGCGATCGGCATTGGCTTAACAGATTTGTCTAAAGAACGGTTATTAAAGAACGAACTCGAAAGCCCAACCTACTGGACTGCGATTAACCCTGAACCGAGAGGCCCAGTTAAAATAGTAAAAGCTGGAGGTGTGGTCGGCGGTATAGTTCAATTTGACAATGTGCCTTTTGGGAAGTTTCATGACAGGTAAGTCAAGTATTCTGATGTGCCTTCACTAACTGGTTCAGTTAATGCAGGCACGTCTCGAGCGCCGATTGCGAAATGATCGAAATGAGAGTGTTCAGAATTCTGTGTCAACGCGTAGGCTTGCGCTTCATGTCCGTCTCCTTGCTTGAGAACGGACTCTACTAAGTTTACGTTGGCATGGAAATCGGAGGGCAGGTCAGAATAATGCTCTCACTTGAATTCAAGAAGTTAGCTTTTTCAGGATGTGACGGGCCGACTAATTAGAAGTTAGCGGACCTGGCGGCCAGCCCAATTTGCTATCCGATGAATGCCTGCAAACGGTGGAGGTTGTGACAGGAGTCGATATTCCAGTGTTGGCCAGTGTACGTCGTCAAAGCATATGTTGTAGATATGTCATTACCTACGGGACCGCGAAAACGTTTTCATGCGCGCCGGTTAATTCAGACATTAGGCACACAAAGATCTGAGTATGCATCCATGCAATTAGCATTAGTAAATGATGAAAAAATAGAGGCGTTTTCTGGAGGTAGAGGAAAATGCCCTGTATGTTGCGCTGAAACTATTGCGAAGTGTGGTCCTCGTGTAATGCATCATTGGGCGCACCATAGAATCAGGGATTGTGACCCATGGTGGGAGAATGAGACTCCATGGCATAGGGACTGGAAGAACAAATTTCCATCGGAATGCAGGGAAGTCTCTCATACGGCAGAAGATGGTGAAATCCATAGAGCAGATGTTAAAACTCCTACAGGGATTGTTATTGAAATTCAACATTCCACAATGACCGACGCTGAGAGAATATCCCGCGAAGATTTTTACCGAAATTTAGTTTGGGTGATTGATGGGGCCGTATTTCGAGACAATTTCGATATTTACCATATGCTGCCAGATCCAAAATCTGCTTTGGCTCAGGATTTGGTCTGGAGTAAAGCTAAAAGACATATGAAGGGGGCTAACACTGGAATTTTTTTTCGCCTTTCGGAGGCTCTTGAGGATGACCCATCTGCTACCAAAGCAAAGCTAAGTGGCGGCTGGATTCATGGGATACATGATATTGAAGATGAAGTTCATCAATCCTATAACGGCTACCATCAATATGACTGGGTAAGGCCAAGAAAGACATGGTTAGATGCCAAATGCCCCGTGTATATTGATTTCGGTGATGAGCATCTTGTTAAACTAGATACATATGATGAATCTGGCCTGAAATGCATAAGATTAGTTTCAAAGCGAAAATTCATTCACGATGTTATGGTTGAAGATAATGCAGAAAACATTGCTACGCGATTTTACCAATTCAAGTGAGACCAGCCCTAACAAAGTATTGCTAGGGACAAACCTACGCTCTGGTTTGCCCCAGAGCGGCGTTAGTCGAAAATTGGAGCCCTCAATGACTAATGAAATTATATTTTATACTCAGATCAGCTCAATTTTTGCTTTCATAGTTGCGATATTTGGCTTATATCGATTATTGGTAAGCCAGAAAGATGCATCAATAGAACTTCTAAAGGAAAAAAATGATTTTTCTGAAGCTACGCCAAGCAGAGACACCCACGCCTCATCAATTATCTTACAAGACATACAGCCATTTACCATATTTCTTAGGTATGGACCGGTCTAAACTAAACCCATGCCGCAGCCAAGAAACCGCCAGGTGTCACTGGAAGACACACCCTACTACCATTGCATCTCCCGCTGTGTGCGGCGTGCATTCCTGTGCGGAGTGGACGCCCACACAGGCTTTGATTTTGAACACCGGCGCCAATGGATCGTAGATCGCATCAAACTGCTCTGCTCAGTATTTGCCGTTGATCTGTGTGCCTACGCTGTTATGAGCAACCATTACCACATCGTGGTCAGGATTGACGTTGAGGAAGTAAAGCAATGGACAGATCAAGAAGTGGCCAAGCGCTGGATGCAGATATTTACCGGACCGTTACTGATACACCAGCACTTGTCCAAGGCAGATTTAACCGAGGCTGAGTTGGAGTGTGTTGCTGATCTGTTTACCACCTGGCGCCACAGGCTTTCTGATCTGTCCTGGTTTATGCGTTGTCTGAATGAACCCATTGCCCGCATGGCCAACAGTGAAGACCATTGCACCGGCAGGTTCTGGGAAGGTCGGTTCAAGTCGCAGGCGCTGTTAGATGCACGTGCAGTATTGGCCTGTATGGCTTATGTCGACTTAAACCCCATTCGTGCAGCCATGGCCAGGACACCGGAACAATCGGATTACACATCGATCCAGGAACGCATTCTTCATCCACAGGGTTCTTGCCTGCGATCCTTTGCTGAACAGGATGATGATGGTATTCCATTTTCCCTTAAGGACTACCTGGAACTGGTGGACTGGGGTGGCAGGGAAATCAAGCTCAACAAACGAGGTTACATCCCTGCCCATACTCCGCCCATACTGATCCGCTTGAAGATGGATGCTGCACCGGTACTGAATTATCTGGGTAAGGCGGATCAACCGGCATTTGGCGCAGTGGGGCCGGTTACTAAGCTCAGAGCATTTGCTTTATCGGTTGGACGAAGTTTTATAAAAGGTCAAGCGCTTGGCAAGCGCCTCTTTCCCGAAAAGACTTAAGCATCACCATTTAAAGGCAGCGTGAATTTCAGGCTGTCCGGAATTAAGTGAATTTGGCAGAAACCCGCCGGTTTCCAATTAACTACGCCCAAATCGTTCCCAATCCCCAAAATACCTGCCAAAACCCAGCGAATTTATCCTGATGACGAGTAAGTCTGGCCGCATATGAATTTGTTTTCTTGGGGGAAGTTATGTCTCAGTTCTTTATCGTTTGATGAGATGTGGGTGTCTTGGCTTTTTGGCTTTTTTTCGTAACCTGCATTACTGCTGACACAGGCCCGGCAGCAGCCGGACCATCAGTTATCTGGATTACGGGGGTAAGCAAGTACGAAATTATCCCGGTTCGGCATCTGCACCTGCGGTAAAGTCCGGGCATCCATAACATCGTCTTCTTTGATAATTTCATTTAAAAACAGCAAATAAGCAGTCACCGCGTACACTTCTTCATCTGTGAGTGACGCGGAGAACGGGTAAGGCATGGCGCGACGGATATAGTCAAAAACCGTAGTGGCATAGGGCCAATAACTGCCAATGGTTTTAACCGGCGCAGGGCCATTCAACGTTCCGTGACCACCGACGAGACGGTTGTTCGGTGTTCCCGAACCCGCCTTGCCATGACATGCAGAACAGCGAATCGCATATATCGCCTCACCCTGGGCGGCGGTTCCTGAGCCGGCTGGCAGGCCCTCTCCGTCCGGCGCTATGCTGATATCCCAGGCGGCAACCTGCGCATCCGTCGCCTCGACCCCAAGTCCAGGACCGTCGTTGGCCAGAGCCATGGAGGCTATTGTGAGCGTGCTGAACAAGCATAAGCATTTACGCATAAACATTGCTCACCTCACCGTTTGCCGCAACTTTCCAACTCTGGATGGCGTTGTAATGATAGTTACGTTTCAATCCTCTGGCTGCAAGAAACTGAGCTCTGTTTGGCTGCACGGCGCCGCTGTCGTCAACCGCCCGGCTCATGATGACCGCCGGGCCACCATTCCACTGCCACGCCACCCGAAAACGCGTCACCGCCTTGGACAGGACTGGCTCAGAAAGAGCCGCTTGCCCCCAAGTCTGTCCTCCATCCACAGAGACATCAACCCTTGCTATCTTGCCCGCCCCGGACCAGGCCATACCCGATATCTCGTAGAGCCCTGCGCCCTGCAAATTGCGCCCGAACGACGGTGCGGTTATAACCGATTTAACTTCCATCGGGAAGGTGAACATCAGCGAGGAGCCATCTGGTCGCGTGTCAGTGTACTCAGCAGTCTCATCCCTGGTCATGGTCGGACCGGATGTGACCTTGATCCGCCGCAGCCACTTCACGCTCATGTTGCCTTCGTAGCCAGGCAGGAACAAGCGCATGGGATACCCATTGGACGGACGCAACCGCTCGCCATTCTGATAAAGAGCGATCAGCGCATCATCCATGGCTTTGGCCATCGGTACACTGCGAGCCATCGCCGCTGAATCTGCCCCTTCAGCCAACAACCACCCGGCTTTCGGGTCAACACCCGCTTCCTCCAGCAGGATGGACAATGGCACCCCGGTCCACTCACTGCAGGAGAACAATCCGTGCAGGCCGCCAGCGGTCATTTGCACGGGTTTCGGGGCAGTGCCTACCCGGCTATTGCCCGAACATTCAATGAACTGAATGCGCGAGACCATGGGATAACGCGACAGCGCATCCATGGAGAATATCAACGGGCGGTCAACCAGGCCATGGATAAGCAATCGGTGCACGTCGGGGTTAATATCGGGGATGCCGCTGTGATGACGCTCGAAATGCAGGGCGCTGGGAGTAATGATGCCCTCAAGGCTCTCCAGCGGTGTCCACGAACCTCCGCTTCCTGTCGTTCCCGGGTAAGTACGAATGTTGTAGCGCTTGATGCCTTCTTCAAAAACTGAACGGTTGCCGTAACCGCTCAAGGCGGCGCCGGGCACTTTCGCCAACACCGGCATCTCCGGCGCAACCTGAGCAACCGCGAGGGTGGGCGTTAGCAATCCCAGGCTGCCGGCACCCAGTAGCGCTGCCCCCCGGGTCAGGAATATCCTCCGATGCAGCAGTCCGTTACCGGCGACTGTTTCAGGTGCTGCATTCTTTGACTTTGACTCAATCATTCATCTTCCCCGCCCCTCATGACAGCATACGTAAAGCTTGGGGCGTGGTGAGATTCGCTTCTTCGTTTATTCGTGATTTTTCCCACTCCCGTAGCTGACAGCACGAAATTAAGAAGACCTTTTTCTGTACTGCTAATTGAAATACAGAGTTGACGGTTTTCATTTTTATGCTTTCGAGTAAGGGTAACCGTGCCTTCCCCATCAATGAGTCCCGCAATATAGGCCGTATCTTTTACAGAAAGGGGCCGCAGCTTTTTGTACGAATTCATGCAAAAGATCCAAAGAATATGCCCCGGCAAAATGCCGGGGCAACGTATGGTGGAGGCGGCGGGACAGCTTATCCTTATCTTTCGAAAAGGGCTGGACTATACCTTCATCCTGTTGCCAGGATGCGGAGCGTGTTATTCGCGGCTTAATGATGCCTTGAATCCTAGTA
>JAADJE010000101.1 GCA_013150915.1 Gammaproteobacteria bacterium | reverse complement strand
GGAAAAGCATCGGATTTACTCTACTCTGGTTCAAATTGAGGCTCCAGTGTAGGTGGGGTCCTGTAACTCTCCCCGTTTTACCGACTTCTCCGATTTTATCGCCACGCTTTAGCTTATCCCCTGTCTTTGCCGTTATTTTACTCATGTGATTGAACATGCTGATCATACCCTGGCCATGATCAACAAAAACTGTTTTCCCATTGAAGTAGTAATTTCCTGTATCAATAATATTACCGTCTGAAGGCAGTACTATGTCCGTGCCTTCAGGTGCTGCGATATCAATGCCGCTATGGGGGTTGCGAGGTTGGTCATTAAAGAACCGTTTTAAACCAAAGGGGCTGCTTACAGGCCCTTTGGTCGGCCAGCTGAGTTCGACTGAGACATCTGTTTCTCGCCAGATTTTGAACAATTTACCCATATGTTCCTTTTCTTTTTTTATTCGTGCGAGTTGTTTCTTGTTTGGCGAAACATATTTTCTCTCTTTTATTTTTATTCGTTGCTCTGGGTAAGTTTTAGGGTGTACTTTAATGGCAATCTCCTTATCAGGCTTGCTCATTTTTCCTGTTTTATAACTGACAATGTAATCTCCCGGTAGTGTTTTGAGGGACAGGCCGACCAGACCCTTCCATTTTCCATCCCGTTTAATGACCATGATCCTATTTGAGCCGAAACGGGCCTGAGGTCGTGGTTCTGATGCCGAGCCCAGATCAATAATTGTTACGCCACCGGGGACGGAAGAATCCGTAAATGCATTTACAGGGACAAGACCGAATAGCGTGTAGCAGAGTAGCGTCGTAACTGTGCGGACGAGAAATCTGATTTTTTTTTGTTTAATCATTGATGTTCCTTTGAACCTTGTTAATTATACAGCGTATACGGCCATCCTGTAGATTTGCTTGCAGTTCATCCCCCACTTTTACCTGATTGACGGAGCTCACAATTTTCTGTTCTCCAGCAATTTGTAATGTGGCAAAGCCCCGAGCAAGCGTTTGCAAAGGGCTTAGCGCCTGTAATGCAAATACTTTGCTCTCCAATTGAGTGCGCCTATATTGCAGCAACGCCGGTATGTTAGCCCATAAACGCTTACTGACGGCACTATGGTAAATAGATTTATGTTGCAAACGATGCACTGGAAGGTGATCTGATAGACGTTTATGCTGGTAAATAAACGTCAGTGAGGAAGATGAAATAAGGCTTTTTATTGCCCTATCCCGTCGCTGTTCAAGATTAAGGTAATCCTGGGAATATTGTCTCAGTGATCTGTCTGGTCGGTGGATACGATTTACCCGTGCGGCGAGTTGATACCGTCGCTCTTTTATCAGTAGAGCAGAAAGTCTGGAGAATCTCTTTGATAAAATACTGTAGTGGTATCCGTCACGATCAACTTTCTGCCTGAATGTATTTAGTCGTAATTGTAAGTGGTCAAATTGCTGGCTTGCAGCCTCGTGGTGACGGTTTAATGCATTTAATAGTCTTGTATGCAGGCTAGCACAGACCTTAGATAGTTGTACCAGGTCAGGCGATAACATTTCCGCTGCGGCAGTTGGGGTGGCAGCACGAACATCTGCAACAAGATCACTAATGGTGAAATCCGATTCATGGCCGATGGCAGAAACCAGCGGGATGGTGCAGTGATGGATAGCCCTGGCAAGAATTTCATCATTAAATGGCCACAGGTCTTCCAAAGAGCCACCACCACGAGCAAGAATAAGTACATCACACTCTCTACGACTATTCGCTGTGTTGATTGCAGTGACCAAAGATTCGGCCGCGAATTCACCCTGTACCACAGAGGGGTAAATCAATAATTGTATTGCCGGACAACGTCGCTTAAAGACTGAGATGATGTCATGGATGGCTGCACCGGTCGCTGAGGTAACGATACCCACTCGGCTGGGTAAGGATGGCAAAGTACTTTTTGTTGCAGGCTCGAATAATCCTTCTTTGCCCAGCTGTGCCTTTAATTGCTCGAATTTTTTTCTAAGCAGGCCTTCTCCTGCATCAACTGCAGTCTGCACGATGAGCTGAAAATCACCGCGCTGCTCGTAAAGGGATACTCTGCCAGAGAGCAACACATGCATGCCATTTTTCAGGCAAACGGGTGAAAGGCGCTCACTTTTTCTGAAAAAGACACACCGCAACTGCGCATTCTCATCTTTTAAATTGAAGTACTGGTGACCGGATGCGGGTCGGGTGAGCCCGGATATCTCACCTTCTACCTGAATATTGGCATAGCTGGCTTCCAGCAGCCTTTTAACTTCTTTTGCCAGTAGGGAAACGGTATAAATAGTTTTCTCAGTATGCATAGCAACAGGGAGCAAAAGTGATGAAACGGAAGAACAAAAAAGCCGGGCATTGCCCGGCTTTTTTGGAAATCTTTTAATGTAACTTAGAACTGGGGTTTCGCATTTTTCTGAGATTCATGTTGTAAGCCCGCTAATTTTATTTGGCTGTTAACCTTTTTCATCAGCTTATTGGCCTTTTTCTTGTCACCAGCTTTATAGGCTTTGTCGGCCTTTTTAAGGAACTTATGTGTGTCACGCCACAGTGCATCTTCTTTCTTAAGTGCCTTTATTCCGGCTGTAGCTGTAGCGACCTGCTTGGCCCAGGCATCATCAGGCGCTTTGGCACTACTCCCAGGTGAGGCACAAGCACTAACAGTAAAAATTGACGTAGCAACAAAGGCTGCAAGTAAACTTCTCTTCATAATCAGGGATCCTCTCAATTGGTTCAAAATTATATTTATGTGCGCTAATAATCAACAATAATGCGCCTCCAGTCAAGTGAAATCCTGTGAATATTTCTTTATTCCCGATTAATTTCCAGAATTTCTTCAATAACCCTGTCAGGTAGGTTTACCCGTAATCAGGCAATCTATATAATCCTGAAATGCAAATCCTAGAACAAGCACTCACCTTTGATGATGTCCTGCTCCTGCCAGCACGTAGCGATATCCTGCCTCGTGATGCCAATCTGAAAACACGGCTTTCACGCCACATAGAACTCAATATACCTCTGGTTTCCGCCGCCATGGATACGGTAACCGAATCGCGCCTGGCAATTGCCATCGCTCAGGAAGGTGGGATTGGGTTTATCCACAAGAACATGAATGCTGAATTGCAGGCAAGGGAGGTTCTCAAAGTTAAGAAATACGAAAGCGGCGTTATTACTGATCCTTACACAGTGAGTCCTACTACAAGCATTCGAGACGTGATGAAGTTGACCAAGGAAATCGGGATCTCCGGTGTGCCTGTGGTGGATGGAACTAATCTTGTTGGAATCGTCACAGCCAGAGACCTTCGATTCGAAACGCATCTGGATGACCCGGTATCCAGCATGATGACGCAAAAAGATAAGCTGGTTACGGTTAAAGAGGGTGCCAGTAAAGAGAAAATTATATCCCTGTTGCATAAGCACCGCATTGAGAAAATTCTGGTGATAAATGACAGTTTCCAGCTGCGCGGCATGGTTACTGTTAAAGATATACAGAAAGCTACAGATAAACCACTGGCCTGTAAGGATGATCAGGGGCGTTTGCGTGCCGGTGCTGCTGTCGGTACGGGGGCTGATACTGAAGAACGCGTTGCTGCACTAGCAGAGGCCGGGGTAGATATAGTTGTTGTAGATACAGCTCATGGTCATTCGAAAGGTGTGCTGGAAAAAATAGCCTGGGTGAAAGAGAACTACCCACATATTGATGTAATCGGTGGAAATATTGCGACAGCGGCTGCTGCTCTTGATCTGCTGGCTGCCGGTGCAGATTGTGTAAAGGTTGGCATTGGTCCTGGATCAATCTGTACAACCCGCATCGTAGCGGGTGTCGGTGTGCCGCAGATTAGTGCGGTGAATAACGTGGCAAAAGCACTTAAAGAGTCGGGTGTGCCGCTGATCGCAGACGGTGGAATTCGCTATTCAGGTGATATGGCCAAAGCCATTGCGGCAGGTGCTCACTGCATTATGGTGGGTAGCATGCTCGCCGGTACGGAAGAAGCTCCGGGTGAAATTGAACTGTATCAGGGTCGATCCTACAAATCATATCGTGGAATGGGTTCGCTGGGTGCTATGCAACAGGGTTCCAGTGATCGTTATTTCCAGGAAAACACAGCAAACGTCGACAAATTTGTGCCGGAAGGCATTGAGGGTCGAGTTCCTTTTAAGGGTGCTATGATGGGCATTGTGCATCAAATGTTGGGCGGATTACGCTCCAGCATGGGTTATACCGGCTGTAAAACAATAGAAGAAATGCGTGAAAAACCTGAATTTGTTCGCGTAACGGGTGCAGGTGTGGCTGAAAGCCATGTGCATGATGTTACCATTACCAAAGAAGCACCCAACTACCGTTCCTGATACTTCCATCATCAAAATACCACCTTCCAGAAATACCTGACATGAGTAACAATATCCATTCCGACAGGATTCTTATTCTCGATTTTGGCTCTCAATATACGCAGTTAATTGCCAGACGAGTCAGAGAAGCAGGTGTTTATTGCGAAATTTTTCCCTACGATGTTGATGAGGCTCATATAAAAGAGTTTGCCGCTAAGGGATATATTTTGTCTGGCGGGCCGGAGAGCGTTACCGAAGGCGATACACCTGTGACCAGTCAGCTGGTATTTGATTCCTGCATGCCAGTACTGGGTATTTGCTATGGCATGCAGACCATGGCGGCTCAACTGGGTGGAGAAGTGGAAAGCTCATCTCATCATGAATATGGCTATGCCCAGATACGGGCACGTGGCCACTCTCAGCTACTCAAAGATATTGAAGATCATACTTCGGAAGAAGGCTATGGTTTGCTGGATGTCTGGATGAGTCACGGTGATCGGGTTTCCAGACTACCCCCTGGGTTTTCAGTCATTGCTACAACGGATAGTGCTCCGCTGGCAGGGATGGCAGATGAATCACGTCATTACTATGGTGTGCAATTTCATCCTGAAGTGACTCATACTCAACAGGGTGGTCGTATACTTGCCCGTTTTGTACACGATATCTGTGGCTGCAAGGCATTATGGAACCCGGCGAATATTGTACAGGACAGCATCGAAAACATATGCCAACAAGTTGGTGATGATGAAGTTCTGCTTGGTCTTTCTGGTGGTGTTGATTCTTCAGTCGTTGCCGCCTTACTCCACAAGGCTATAGGCGACAGACTGACCTGCGTTTTTGTCGATAACGGACTACTACGCCTAAATGAAGGTGATCAGGTAATAGCCACTTTTGCCGAGCATATGGGTGTACGGGTGATTCGTGTTGATGCCGAGGAGCGGTTTCTGAGTGGCCTGGCAGGTGAAGCCGATCCGGAAAAAAAGCGAAAAATCATCGGTCACACTTTTATTGAGGTGTTTGATGAAGAAGCCAGTAAGTTAAGGAATGTTAAGTGGCTTGCCCAGGGGACAATCTACCCCGATGTTATTGAGTCCGCGGGTTCAAAAACGGGAAAGGCCAAAGTAATCAAGTCACATCATAATGTCGGCGGCCTGCCGGATGATATGAACCTTGAATTGCTCGAACCACTAAGAGAACTGTTCAAGGACGAAGTACGTAAACTGGGTGTCGAGCTGGGTTTGCCCACCGAGATGGTCTTTCGGCATCCATTCCCCGGTCCCGGACTGGGTGTGCGCATACTCGGAGAAGTAAAAAAGGAATTTGCAGAACTTCTGCGCCGGGCAGACCATATATTTATCGAAGAACTTTATAACCATGACCTCTATGACAAGGTATCACAGGCATTCACGGTCTTTCTACCAGTCAAATCTGTAGGCGTAGTCGGTGATAACCGTCGATATCAGTATGTTGTTGCACTCAGAGCTGTAGAAACCGTCGATTTCATGACAGCACGCTGGGCACATTTGCCTTACGATTTTCTTGATCTGGTGTCCCGTCGAATTATTAATGAAATCGATGGTATCGCCCGTGTTAGTTATGACATTTCAGGTAAACCTCCTGCCACCATTGAGTGGGAGTGACCGGTACTGGCAGGCAATGATTGGTTTGTCGGTAAACCATGGGCGGGTTTTTCCAGGGACAATTCTAACGAATTAGGCGTCGCTCGAGTAATGATGGCATATCCCTGCGGCCATCCAGGATGCAATGAATGGAAATATCCTGCCGGATCACTTCGTAGATAACACGATACGGTTTGAAGTTGACCTCTTTATAGTTTGTTACTCCGATTCGAACCAGCTCGGGTGGAACGTGGCCCCGCTCGGGCAGATCGGTAAGCCGCGAGCAGAGTGATTCCAGCTGATCCAGTACATAATCTGCGTTCTCCACGGAGTCATGGAACGCAATGTAGCGGTAGATGTCGATCAGATCCTGCTCTGCATCCTCGGTAAGCCGGACACGATAGCGTTTCACTCAGTGATTTCCCGAATATGTTTGCGAACATCTGCAAAGGCTTTTTTGATGGGTTTGCTGCGGCCTTCCTGAATACTTTTGGAACTTTGGGCCAGCATCTTGAGCAGCGCCAGAGATTCCTGGGTTTGTTCATAACTGGCAATATCCTGGAGCACTGCCCTGGCTTCGCCGTGTTGTGTGATCACCATGGTACGTTGTCCCTCGCTGACGTCCCGCAGAACCTCGGCGGTGTGGCTTTTCAAGTAGCTGATGGGTTTTATCGATTCACTCAGTTTCATGGTTTGTATTTCCTCGCCGGTTTAATTGGTACTTAATATAGTCCATATATAGGTCTATTGTAAAGGTAGTCGGGATTGGTATCTGCCACGGCGCTGGCTTTGGATAGTGGTAATTAGCAATAAATATTTATCATGGTATTTTTCATGGTATTGATACTTATGACCACCCTGAAACCCGCGCCAATACTGGCTTTTCCCGGTTCGTTTACAATCGAGTGGGAGTGATACATGCCATCCTGGCATTAACCTGGGCGCAGCGCCTGAAGCGGGTTTTCGGCCTTCGGGTTAACAGGGTGCCCGGCTGTTGCTGAGGCACAGGTCTACCAGGTCGTCGAGGCGTGCGGTTCCGGCACACATCACGGTATCCGCGCCACCCCAGTAAATCTTTACGCCACCATCGTCATCCGCGACTGCACCGCAGGTAAAAACGACATTGTGTACATAGCCCGTGAGTTCCCAGGGATCCTCCGGGGCCAGTACCCATTCGTCCGAGACGCCGATAATCTTCGCCGGGTTGGCGAGGTCGTGCAGCGCCACGCCAAGACGATAGACCGCCCCGTCCATGGTCTCGAATACCCCGTGGTAAATACTGAGCCAGCCGCGCTCAGTGCGGATCGGGGTCGCGCCGGGACCGATCTTCGATTCGTCCCAGTGATATGGCACCGGCTTCATCACCACCTCGGAATCACCCCAGTGAACCAGATCAGGCGACCATGACAGCCACATTGACCAGGGGCTGATCTCCGAATGGGGGCGATCCAGACGGGCGTAGCGGCCGTTGAACCGCTTCGGGAAGATGACGGCATTACGCATGTCTGCCTGGGTGATCAGCGCAACCCGTTCGACGGAGCGAAAGTCCCGAGTCCTGGCCAGCCCGATACGCACACCGTGGCGCGAATAGGCGCTGTAGGTAATCAGGTATTCCCCGTCAATACACGAGATCCTGGGGTCTTCCACCCCGAAGGCCTCGTACTCTCCAAAGGCGCCATCTGTCGACGGCACCAGGAATGGCTCCGGGCCGACTGTAAATTTGAAGCCGTCCTCACTCTCGGCGATGCCGATGATCGACCGGCCGCTGCGCAGGTGGGATCGAAACAGCATGATAGTGCGACCGTCGTATCGTGTCACGCCAGCATTGTGTACGGTTTCTACCGGATAGGGGATGTCATCTTTGGTCAGAATCGGGTTGGCCGGGCAGCGTTCGATCAGCGGCCGAGTGTTATGCCTATTACGAGCAGCGGTCATAGTCATCCTCCAGCCGAATAATGTCGTCTTCCCCGAAATAATCTCCCATCTGTACTTCAACCAGCACCAGCGGGATGTCACCTGGGTTCATGATTCTGTGTACTGCACCCCTCGGGATGTCCACGGACTGCCCCGATTTGAGCGGAATTTCCTGATCCCCCACGGTGACCAGCGCCTCGCCACTGACTATGGTCCAGTGCTCTGCACGACGCCGATGCTTCTGCAGACTCAGCCGCTCGCCTGGCTGGACGATGATTTCCTTGATTTTGTGATCGTCCCGTTCGAGCAGGTTTTCATAGTGTCCCCACGGTCGGTGGTTCTCCCGCTGTTCGAGGATTCTATGGTAGACATCCAGATAAGCGTGCGCCATGTGTCGGCTGGTGAAGCGT
>JAADJE010000076.1 GCA_013150915.1 Gammaproteobacteria bacterium | reverse complement strand
GGTAGTTGGGGGCGTTAGGGCCTGGTTTTGATATAGTGTTTATCGCGCCGTGCGGTGCTCCTACAAATTAGAAAACGTTATCGTGTAGGAGCGTCGCTCGGCGCGATAAACACTATATCAAAACCAGGCCCTAACGCCCCCAACTACCCGGAAATCACTGACATCACGGCCTTCGGCACGTCGGTAATCAGCAGTCCCTCCGTACACCTTTTCCCAATTGATGCCAATATAGGGTGCAAATTCACGGCGTATTTCATAGCGTAAACGTAGGCCGAGTTCCAGATCAGAAAGCCCGGAACCAATACGCACTTCCGGGTCATCCTTACTGAATACATTGAGCCCGATGTTCGGGGTGAGAATCAATCGCTGGGTAAACAGAAATTCATACTCAGCCTCAAATCGGGCAGATACCCGGCTATCCTTTCCAACGAACAAGGCCGTATCAACTTCGAACTGATAAGGTGCCAGGCCTTGAACACCAAGCGTTAACCAATCTCGGTTTGGCTCTGGGCGGATATCTCTGCGCCAGCCTATCTGTGCATCCCAGAATGGTGCAATTGCACGACTGTATAGCGCCTGAATTTCCGCACTTTCAGTTTCACCGCTGGTGACCTCTCCGTCAGTCTTGAACCAGAACTTGTTCAGGTCCTTGCCTACCCAGCCCTGCGCTTCCCATACGAATGGATCATCGCCATCACCTCCACGCCACTCAAATTGATCGACGACTAACATGCCAAGTAACGGGTCATCTCTCCCGGCTGCCATCGCATTGAAGGACATGAACAAGGAAGAGACAAACAAACTGCCAATCATGAAGTAACTCTTTTTCATCGTCATATCCCCCTTAGACCACTTCGACTTTTCTGAACATACCGAGCAGATGATAGAAAAGATGGCAATGATAAGCCCATCCTCCCATGGCATCAGCGGTCACCAGGAAACTGATTTTTTGTCCCGGCTGCACCACAACTGTATGTTTCCTGGGTATCCGTTTAGGATCACCGGTTTCAATGTCGCTCCACATACCATGTAAATGAATAGGATGGTTCATCATCGTATCATTGACCAGGTTCATGCGTACCCTCTCACCAAATTTAAGCTGAATGGGATCTGCATCGGCAAACTTTATACCATTCACCGACCACATATAACGGCTCATATTCCCGGTAAGATGCAGGTCAATTTCACGTCCCGGTTCACGGGGGTCAGGTGTCGGGTAGAGATTGGCCAGATCTGCATAGGTTAAAACCCGGCGACCATTATTTCTTAGACCAACCCCCGGGTCATCGATCCGAAATTTTTGTCCATCCGCACGCATATCGACCTGTGGACCATATTCAGATTTGAAATGCCTGACTTCACGGCTGCTACCATAACCGGCCAACCCATTTCCCATGCCCGCTTTTGCACTACTGGGGTTCATACGGCTATTTGCTCCGCCTCCTGTCATACCCGACATCTTACTGTGATCCATCCCTGGCATATCCCCGGACATCTTCGGCTTGATATGATCCATTTCTGGCATATCCCCGGACATTTCTTTACTGCTATCAGCTTTTTTCATGTTCGACATATCATGCCCGGCACCATTCATACCGGGCATACTCATGCCGCCCATGTCCATTCCCATATCGGTATGTGTGAGAATAAGATCAGGATCCATTTCTGGAACAGCCGCTTTCAATGACAAATCGGGAGTCAGTGTTCCTCGCGCATAACCCGAGCGATCAATCGCCTGGGAAAAGATTGTATAGGCGCGGTCATCGCTTGGCTCGACGAGGACATCAAAGGTTTCTGCTACACCTATGCGCATCTCATCAATGGTGACCGGCTCGATATATTGTCCATCTGCAGCCACCACAGTCATTTTTAGACCGGGTATACGGACATCAAAGAATGTCATCGCCGCTGCATTAATAAATCTCAGCAACACCTTTTCGCCACGTTTAAACAGGCCAGTCCAGCCATCAGCAGGATTCTGTCCATTCATCAGGAATGTATAGGTATAACCCGTGACATCGGATATATCTCTGTCACTCATACGCATCCGCATCCACATCTTTCGCGCGTTCCAGGTGTTGGCAAGACCATTTTCTTTAATGTCCTTACTCAGGTCGGCGTATGTACGTTGCTTAAAGTTATAGTAATCAGAATTCTTTTTCAGTTTGTGATACACACGGTATGGGTCTTCGTCACTCCAGTCAGAGATAACAATTACGTATTCTCTATCAAATTTGTAGGGGGCGGGTTCTTTCGGTTCAATGATAATTGCACCGTATGCACCCGTAGGCTCCTGAAAACCGGAATGACTGTGATACCAGTACGTTCCATTTTGATGGATATCAAAACTGTAGGTAAAGGTTTCACCCGGTTTAATGCCACCAAAGCCATTACTAATATGGGGAACCCCGTCCATCTCACTGGGCAGGATAATCCCGTGCCAGTGTATAGATGTATCTTCTGCAAGATTATTTTTTACCCTCATCGTCACCCTGTCGCCCTCTTTCCAGCGCAGGATCGGGGCAGGAACTGAGCCATTAATGGCCGTAGCATAGCGCTCTTCACCGGTAAAATTTACCAATGTCGGGCTGTACGTAAGGTCGAATTGAGTACCGGTCAATGTCACCGGCCCGTTCTGACCTTTATCCATTGAAGCCAGCAGTGGTCGGGCATCAAGGCCCAACAGACCGGCAGCGCCACCCATGGCCACACCTTTGACAAAGGTCCGGCGCGACATCGACGCCCCCTGTATGGAAGGGAATCCTGGTTTATACATAATGTTTTTCCTCTATATCTATTCCTGATTCAGGACAGGCGATCAGGCCTTGTTGGAAAGATCTTTTCGCCTAAGCCCCGATAAATATTTCAGCAATCTGACATCAGCATTGCCGAAAATAGTGTAAGTGAGCAACTACCCTAAAGGGTAACTATCAAAGATCAGGAATAGGAGGGGGTACGATGACGGCCTGCGCCCTGTCGAGGTGATTCTGAAGACTTGAGCAATTATTCGACCCTTGTGGTGCATGAACTTGACTAAGGGCAACGGGAAAGACCAGCGCCAGGAGACTGGTATCACACTGGCAGACGGCGTCAGGACAGGTTTGATCAGAAATCTGGTCACTGCAGGAATATTCATTAACAACGACAGCAACTTTTGCAATTACATCCGCCCGTTGCATAGAATGTGAGGCACTCGCCATGGCCAGTTGAGACATCAATGGAGATAGCGCAAGCAGTGCTGATAATAGAATGATAAATCGGTTTAATGGCATTTTTTGATCAGCTCAAACTCACTTGGCCCTTCGACAAGTATTTTATGAGTAAGTTCTGCAAAAAGAAAAAATCAGGTAAATTCTTGCCACGCCTCTATTCACTCCAACAACAATCACCGACAAGCTGCATCAAATTACATCATAAAAATATTCACTCGTCACTTTTATTAAATTCCCCTTGACCTGGAGCCGACTCCAGAGTGTAGGCTTCTCTTTACTGGAATGAAAAGACATATGTTACAAAGGGTGTTGCAACGGTCGTGATCAGCGGGCTAATGAGCAGTATGGCCCATGCACGACCCGATTTTCGGTATTGGGCCCCACGTATTGTTCAAGAATGGCGTTGAAGTTGCTGCAGAATAGGTGTAAGCCGTGGTGACAGGCTTTTTGCTCGACCGGGTAGAGGGTTTGGTTTATACGCCCTAACTCTACAGGCTATCGGGAGTATTGGCTTTATTGCAGCATTTCTTGCCTTGCCTATTCGCATAGATTTAGGCATATAATGTGGAAATATTCGCTATTAGAAAATAAGTATTTATAATAATATTTATGAAACCTGAGAAAAATATGATGAAAAAATTTACCCTGTTATTACTGCTACTTGGCCTGAGTGTGCATACAGCATTTTCTGCAGATGCGCCTGCAGGGAACATTGAATTTCCGACTATACCTGATATCCCGGTACCCGAAGGAATGGGTTATGACAACTACTTCAAACAAAACCAGCCCGTCAAGCTGGTTTTTGGTGTTTCTGATCCTGGTCCACAATTGAGAGAATCCCTGACCAATGCAGCCAATACCATCAAGTACCTGAAACCTCGTGGTATCAAATATAAAATCCAGATTGTGCTATACGGTAAGGCGGTCTTCCCTGCGAATATATTTAATGAAGAATACGCTGGCTACAGTGAGTTGATGGAAGAATTGAACAAGCAGGGTGTTGAATTTGCCATTTGTAACAATTCGTTGGTGGCACTGAAACAATCAAGAGAGGATATTTATCCTTATATGAAAATTATTCCTGCCGGTATTCTGCAAATCGTCAAAAAACAAATGCAGGGCTACGCCTATATCCATAATACCAAATAGTTTATGACCTTAGGGGCCACCCCCTAAGCATTGAAAGAAATTGTAGGAGCGTCGCCCCCGGCGCGATTGGTGTAATCAGGGTTGGCAATATCGAAACAATCGCGCCGGGGCGGCGCACCTACGCAAGGAATCAAGGGTGTTATTTGATACCTGCTTTCTTTTGCTCACGCCTGACGTAGGCAATAATATTGGCAACATTCTCACCTGATAAACCGGCAATTACCGGCATGTCACCGAATTTCCAGTGATGCTGTCTGACCCCCGTTGAGACGGCAAGGTGGAACGCCATGTCGCCATGGTGACCCGGCCGATAGGCCTTGTTCAGAAAAGGCGGACCATTGTTAGTCCCTCTCAAATTTACACCGTGGCATTTTGCACAATTGGCAGAAAACAAAACCTTGCCACTTTGAGCATCTGCCTTAAAATCCGGCCCCGGAATACGTGGCAGCCCTCTGCGATCCTGGCTATCCTGCTCACAAGATGCGAGCAGTACAGATAAACTTAAGATCGTGAGCAGCGCAATAATTTTTACGGATTTCTGATTCTTCACTGTAAATATGGCCGTATCCATAAGTATGCTCCCTACTCAATGAGTACTGAAAACAGTCGTCTTTCCCGATTTATCAAAGGTAATAACGGGATACCTGATCTTCTTGCCCCCCATGCCCGGAGATCCCGTAGGCATGCCCGGTACAGCCAGACCGGTTACTGGCGGTCTCTCTGCAAGTAATCTTTTGATGTCACTTGCAGGAACATGGCCCTCGATAACATAACCATCGATATGAGCGGTATGACAGGCATAAAGCTTCTGTGGAAGGCCGGCTTCTTTCTTGTGCTTCACCACATCATTGGTATTTATTGCTTCTACCTTAAAACCATTCGCTTCAAGATGACTAACCCACCCCTTACAGCAGGCGCAGGTCGGTGACTTGTAAACCGTGATGGTATCTTCTGCCGATGCCGGCTGAGACATGAAGCCCTGGAAAAGTATGACAGTAAGAGCAACAATTAGTCCGCCACCAATCATAAGCTTCATGCCCGACTTTTTCTTTTTAAAAAAAATATTTTTGCTTCTCATAAACACCTCCTCCGTGTTCTCCCTGTTGCAGGAAAAAGCTATTTTATTATAACTGGCTGATATTCTTCACGGACAGGCCGGTCTAGAGCGCCCATAACATTTAAGGAGCCTCTGATGATACAAAAAATCTTTCCGGCATTAACATCCCGGAAAGATTTTTGGGGGCCTATCGGTATGGATCGAACCGGCTTATTTTTCAAGTTCCTTACGACGGTGTTCGAACTCCTCATCGGAAATCTCACCATTCGCATAACGCTTACGCAGTATCTCTATCGGGCCTTCTGATGATGAAGTGCCTGAGCGACTATTCGACATACCGCGGAACAGAGCAACTATCGCTACAATGATCAGTATCCAGAAAATCCACATAAAGATTCCACCGAAACCAAAACCAAATCCGCCGGAATTACCAAACATCATTTTTTACTCCTTCACTAACGATCTATACTTTTACCCGCCGTAGCCGCAAGGCATTAGTAATGACAGATACTGAACTAAAGCTCATCGCTGCTGCCGCAATAATGGGTGACAACAGAAGACCGAACACCGGGTACAATACACCTGCCGCAACAGGCACGCCCAATGAGTTGTAAATAAAGGCGAAGAAGAGGTTCTGACGAATGTTCTTCATTGTGGCGCGACTCAGGTGTCTTGCGCGAACAATGCCTCGTAGATCGCCTTTGATCAGTGTTACGCCCGCACTCTCCATAGCGACATCCGTTCCTGTCCCCATTGCTATCCCCACATGGGCCTGGGCCAGTGCCGGCGCATCGTTTATGCCATCACCCGCCATGGCAACGACACGGCCTGCAGCCTGAAGCTCCTTGACCACATCCGCCTTCTGATCCGGCAGTACTTCTGCCTGCACCTGATCAATGTCCAGCTTGGCGGCTACCGCTTCGGCAGTTTTACGGCTATCACCGGTCAACATCACCACCTTGAGACCCTCTTTGTGAAGATCGGCAATTGCCTCCGGCGTAGAATCCTTAATGGGATCAGCCACACCGATCAACCCGGCGGCTTTGTTGTCTATCGCCAGAAGCATAACCGTTTGACCATCGGCACGCAAGGCATCGGCCTGTTGTGGTAGGTCACCAACATCAATACCCAGATCAGCAAGTAATTTGATATTACCAAGCGCCACACTATGACCGTCCACCGTACCCATCACACCCTTGCCAGTAACAGACTGGAAGTCATCGGTTTTGGTCAGTACGGTATCACGTTCCTCTGCCCCTCGTACTATCGCTTCGGCCAATGGGTGTTCGCTGGCCCGTTCCAGGCTCGCGGCCAGTCGCAGGGCATCGTGTTCATGAAATCCGTCTATCGCAACCACCGAGACAAGTTTTGGTTTGCCCTCGGTCAGGGTCCCGGTCTTGTCCACCACCAGGGTATCGACCTTTCTCAGTATCTCCAGCGCTTCGGCATTCTTGAATAAAACGCCCATCGTCGCCCCCTTACCGGTACCGACCATAATCGACATAGGTGTCGCCAGTCCCAAGGCACAGGGGCAGGCGATTATCAATACCGCAACGGCGTTGATCACCGCGTAGGCCAGAGCGGGTTCAGGCCCCCAGTTCCACCAAACGAAGAAAGTAATGACGGCGATCACGATCACAGCCGGTACAAAGTAGCCAGCAACAATATCGACCAACCTCTGGATCGGTGCCCGTGAACGCTGGGCATCGGCCACCATCTGTACAATCTGTGCCAACAAAGTATCCGATCCCACCTTCTCAGCACGCATCAAGAGACTGCCAGTGGCGTTAACCGTTGCGCCAATCAGCTTATCGCCGGGGGTCTTTTCCAGCGGAATGGGTTCACCGGTAACCATGGATTCATCCACATTGCTTACGCCGTCCTGGACGGTGCCATCGACTGGAATTTTTTCGCCAGGCCTTACTCGTAGGATGTCACCTACCTGCACATGCTCCATGGGTATATCTTCTTCGGTACCGTCATCGCGGACGATGCGTGCGGTCTTGGGTGCCAGGCCCAGCAACAGCTTGATGGCGGCATTGGTCTGACTGCGTGCCCGCAGTTCCAGCACCTGGCCGAGCAATATCAGCGCGGTGATCACAGCGGCCGCCTCGAAATAGACCGGAACCACACCAACCTCGTTGAGCACGGCCGGCGGAAAAATACCGGGGGCAATGGTAGCAATCACACTGTATGTCCAGGCAACCGATACACCGATTCCGATAAGGGTGAACATATTCAGGTTACCTGTGATTACCGATTGCACAGCACGCACATAAAAAATCCAGCCTCCCCATATCACTACGGGGGTGGCTACCACCATTTCCAGCCACTGACGCAGATTAGGATCGATCAGCCCAGCCATTGTCTGCGGCCAGAACTCGGCCGCCATGGCACTGATTAATACCGGGATGGCAAGGATAGAACTAATCCAGAAGCGCTTGCTCATATAGTCCAGTTCGCTGGTATCCTCTTCCGCCTCTACGCTACGCGACTCCAGGGCCATACCACATTTGGGGCAGGCACCCGGATGATCCTGAACGATTTCTGGGTGCATAGGACAGGTATATTCAGTTTTTGTTGCCACAAGGGGAATACCCTTGGGTTCCAGTGCCATGCCACACTTGGGACAGGCCCCCGGACCCTCTTGCTCCACTTCGGGATGCATAGGACAGGTATAGATATTGCTGTCCGTATCGCTGGAACCGACTTTCTCAGCATTGCTTTTTTCAGCGTGATGATGACCGTGATCGTGCTCACCATGAGCTTTGTGTTTATGAAGATATTCAGCGGGGTTATTGTCAAATTTTTTCTTACAGGAAGCACAACAAAAATAATAGACCTCACCCTTGTGCTGAGATTTATGCTTGGAACCTTCTGTGACATCCATTCCACAAACAGGATCTTTCAGTGACTCCGGTGCGAGATATTGTTCCGGGTCAGCAACAAACTTGTCATGGCAGGACGAACTGCAGAAATAATAATCTTTGTCCCCATGTTTGTGATGATGT
>JAADJE010000107.1 GCA_013150915.1 Gammaproteobacteria bacterium | reverse complement strand
CTTAACCCAGATTCTGCTTCAACTCCAGTATTTGATCCCTAAATATACCAACACAAAAACCCCTGTGTCCTCCGTGTCCTCGCCAGTGAGAGATTTTAATTTTATCTTCGGGTGTCAACCTCAACGTTTTTGTTCCCCAACAGGACACCGAAAACGCTGAGAAAATAAATACCATTAAGAAGCCAATAATTGGGCATACTGATAAATCTTTATCCTAAAATACTGGAAAAAATCCCTCATTTTCGTTATCTTCCGTCGGCTGTTTGCTAGATCGAGTCAATATCAGGAGGGTGTTCTTTACTGCAATGACCTGCCTGCCCTGCGACCCTCATCAAGCATCCAAAGAGGCCAGGCTTTGATCCGAGATATATCGGGCTGGAACCAGATAAGTACCGGGTTGTTTTACAATCAGCCCGCTAAAAGAAAAAGGACAGAGATTGAATATGTACCAAGGCAGCTTGCCACCCCGCCAGGGGCTTTATGACCCAAAAAATGAACACGACAGCTGTGGTGTTGGATTTGTTGCGGATATAAAAGGTCGCAAAAGCCACCTTATTATTGAGCAGGGTCTGGAAATTCTGCGTAATCTGACCCATCGCGGCGCGGTTGGTGCAGACAAGTTAGCCGGCGACGGTGCCGGTATTCTAATGCAGTTGCCTGATAGCTTTCTGCGCAGTACCTGTGCAGAGATCAATATTACCTTACCGGATGAGACGAACTACGGTGTTGCCATGGTTTTTTTACCGCCACATCAGGCCACCGCAGCCAGTTGTATCGAAATGATCGAAACCTTTGTTCTGCAGGAAGGCCAGAAATTACTGGGCTGGCGTGATGTGCCGGTCGACAATACCGGTCTCGGCCATACTGTACTGCCGACAGAACCCGGTATCCGTCAGTTATTTATCGGTAAAGGCAGTAACTGCAAGGACCAAAATGCCTTTGAGCGTAAACTGTTCATCATTCGCAAACAGATTGAAAATAGCGTTGTCGAGGCCGGTATGCCTGCTGGTGGTGCCTTCTATATTGCTTCCATGTCATCACGGACACTACTCTATAAAGGGATGCTGCTGGCCAACCAGGTCGGCTCATTTTATAAAGACCTTAATGACACACACATGGAATCTTCGCTGGCACTGGTGCATCAGCGCTTCTCGACGAATACTTTCCCAACCTGGGATCTGGCACAACCTTTCCGAATGATCGCACATAATGGTGAAATCAATACCTTGCGCGGGAATGTCAACTGGATGGCTGCACGACGGCATTCCATGGCATCAGAAGTGTTCGGCGATGACCTGGAGAAAATATGGCCCCTGATTGATGAAAATCGGTCAGATTCGGCCTGTTTCGACAACGCCCTTGAGCTACTTGTACTCGGCGGTTATTCGATGTCGCATGCGATGATGATGCTGATACCTGAAGCCTGGTCCGGCAACCCCTTGATGGATGACAAGCGCCGCGCCTTTTATGAATACCACGCCGCCCTGATGGAACCCTGGGATGGCCCTGCTGCGGTGGCCTTCACGGATGGTCGCCAGATTGGTGCTACGCTGGATCGCAATGGCCTGCGTCCCGCTCGTTATCTGATTACGGAGGATGACCTGGTGCTGATGGCATCTGAAATGGGTGTCCTCAATGTCCCGGAAAAAAAGATCGTCAAGAAATGGCGTCTGCAACCTGGCAAGATGTTCCTGATTGATCTTGAACAGGGACGCATCATTGATGACGAGGAACTGAAGTCTGGACTCAGTTATGCTTACCCGTATCAGGAATGGCTGGATAAATCCCAGCTGGAAGTGGGAAAACTAAATACTGATATCAGCCCGATGGAACCGGATACCGAGACCCTGCTGGATCGCCAACAGGCCTTTGGCTACACACAGGAGGACATTAAATTCCTGTTAATACCGATGGCCGTCACTGGGCAGGAGGCAACCGGATCCATGGGTGCCGACAATCCGCCTGCCGTATTGTCCAGTCGGGCTAAACCGCTGGCTAATTTTTTTCAGCAGAATTTTGCCCAGGTCACCAACCCACCTATCGACCCGATTCGTGAAGAAATAGTGATGTCGCTGGTATCATTGGTTGGCCCGCGCCCCAACCTTTTGGGGCTGCATGAAGCGGGCAAACATATGCGGCTGGAAGTCTGTCAGCCTGTGCTGGACAATGCCGAGCTTGAAGCCATACGCCACATCGAAGACGCCAGTGATGGTGCCTTTCGTACTGTGACACTGGATATCTGCTACCCCGCTACAGCCGGTGCCCGTGGCATGGAAGAGGCTATCAACACACTGTGTAAAAAAGCCGAAGACTCGGTCAATGACGGCAATAATATCCTGATCCTGTCGGATCGCTGCGTGGATAGCGACAATATAGCTATCCCTGCGCTGCTGGCAACCTCTGCCGTACATCACCACCTGATTCGCAGTGGACTGCGAACCAGCTCCGGCCTGGTCGTTGAAACCGGTGCCGCCCTTGAAGTACATCATTTCGCCACGCTGGCCGGTTACGGTGCTGAGGCTATCAATCCGTACCTGGCCATTGAGACTCTGCGCAGCATGACACCGAAACAAATGGATGGACTGGAATTTAAAGAAGCGCGCATACGTTATTTCAAGGCGCTGGGTAAAGGTCTGAAAAAAGTTATGTCCAAGATGGGGATATCAACCTATCAGTCTTACTGCGGCGCACAAATATTTGATGCCGTTGGCCTATCCTCAGACTTTATCGACAAATATTTTACCGGCACCAGCAGCACCATTGAGGGTGTTGGTCTGACTGCCATCGCCCATTCTTCCATCGAATGGCACGATAACGCCTTTGGCAACAGGGAAATCTACCGCAGACATCTTGATGCCGGCGGTGATTATGCCTTTCGACTCCGCGGCGAAAGCCACATCTGGACACCCGACACCATCGCCAGTCTACAACATGCCACGCGTGCCAATAATGCCACAAGTTTTGCTGAATTCTCCCGTTTAATCAATGAGCAGAATAAAGATTTAAAGACCCTGCGCGGGCTATTTGAGATCGACACTTCGTCTCAACCCATACCACTGGACGACGTTGAACCGGCCAGAGAAATCGTCAAACGTTTTGCTACCGGTGCGATGTCCTATGGCTCTATTTCTTATGAGGCGCACACCTCTATCGCCATTGCCATGAACCGTATCGGCGGTAAATCCAATACCGGCGAAGGGGGAGAAGAAAGCAAGCGCTTCCAGCCGATGGAAAATGGTGATTCAGCACGTTCTGCCATCAAACAGGTCGCCTCCGGTCGCTTTGGCGTAACGGCAGAATATCTGGTCAATGCCGATGATATACAGATCAAAATGGCACAGGGTGCGAAACCGGGTGAAGGCGGGCAGTTGCCCGGCCACAAGGTAAATGCAGAAATTGCACGTGTGCGGCACTCAACACAGGGTGTCGGTCTGATTTCACCGCCGCCACATCATGACATCTATTCCATTGAAGACCTTGCACAACTTATCTTTGATCTTAAAAACGTCAATCCTGAGGCACGCATCAGCGTTAAACTGGTCTCAGAGGTCGGCGTCGGCACGGTAGCCGCCGGGGTCTCCAAGGCCCACGCCGACCATGTTACCATTGCCGGCTACGACGGCGGTACGGGAGCCAGCCCGCTGACCTCGATTAAACATGCCGGCAGCCCATGGGAGATCGGTCTGGCTGAGACACATCAGACGCTCGTAATGAACAGGTTGCGAAATCGTATCGTAGTACAGGTAGATGGCGGTATTCGGACGGGTCGTGACGTGGTCATCGGCGCACTATTAGGTGCCGATGAATTTGGTTTTGCCACGGCACCTCTGATCGTCCAGGGCTGCGTCATGATGCGCAAGTGTCATCTCAACACCTGCCCGGTGGGCGTCGCCACTCAGGATCCGGAACTGCGCAAGCGTTTTACCGGCAAACCCGAACATTTGGTGAACTACTTCTTCTTCATCGCTGAAGAGATACGTCAGCTAATGGCACAAATGGGCTTCCGGAAGTTCGATGAAATGATTGGCCAGATGGACAGGCTAAGCATGCACAAGGCAATTGACCACTGGAAGGCAGAGGGGCTCGATTATTCCCGCCTGCTGCAAAAACCGGATGCAGCCTTGGCTGAAGATATTTACAACACTACCGGTCAGGATCACGGTCTGGACAAGGTTATCGACAACACCCTAATCAAACAGGCACAGCCCGCCCTAAATAATGGGGAGTGCGTCAATATCGAAATCGATATTCATAACTATAACCGCAGTTTTGCCACCATGCTATCCGGTAAGGTTGCGCAAAGATATGGTATGGCTGGCCTGGCAGATGATTGCATACATATCAGGGCTAACGGTACGGCAGGCCAGAGTCTGGGGGCCTTCCTCGCTCGCGGTGTAACGATAGAATTATCGGGCGAAGGCAATGACTATGTCGGCAAAGGTCTCAGCGGTGGCCGTATTATCATCTATCCGCCAGCGGAATCACCAATAGCTGCAGAGGAGAATATTATCGTCGGCAATACGGTCATGTACGGGGCAATCGAAGGCGAATGTTATTTCAACGGGGTTGCCGGTGAACGATTTGCCGTGCGTAACTCCGGTGCAACCGCCGTAGTGGAAGCTGTCGGTGACCACGGCTGTGAATACATGACTGGCGGCATCGTGGTGGTTCTGGGGACGACTGGCCGTAACTTTGCCGCTGGCATGAGCGGTGGCATTGCCTATGTGCTGGATACTGAGGGTGATTTTGAATCACGCTGTAACCTGGCACAGGTTGAGCTGGAATCCATTCCTGAAGAAGATGATGCCCTGGAAGCCCTCGAGCATCAGGGCGGTGATCTGGAAACCCATGGCCGAGTGGATGTCAGCCATGACATGACGCGCTTTGATGCCATTCGTCTACAGCAATTGATCAAACAGCATTTACGTTACACAAACAGCAACCGCGCCCGTGAGATCCTTGAGAACTGGTCTGAAACTCTGCCCAGCTTCGTCAAGATCATGCCGGTTGAATACCGTCGTGCGCTGCAGGAATTAAGTGCACAGCAACGAAGCAAAACAACCTGAACGAACACAGGACGGTGCAGGAAAAGAACATGGGAGAGGAATAATGGGTAAACCTACAGGGTTCATTGAATTTCCAAGACAGGAACGAACCTATGCACCGGTCGCCGACCGGCTGGTGGGATTTGATGAATTTGTTATCCCATTGGAGAAAGACATACTGCGACAGCAGGGCGCACGCTGCATGGACTGCGGCACCCCCTTCTGTCATCAGGGCTGCCCTGTCAACAACATTATCCCGGACTGGAATGATTGGGTCTACAAAGACAATATGCGCGCTGCCATTGATGTTCTGCATTCGACCAATAATTTCCCTGAATTTACTGGCCGCATCTGTCCTGCACCCTGTGAAGCAGCCTGTACATTGAACATCAATGACGTACCGGTGACGATCAAGACGATTGAATGCGCCATTGTCGATCATGCCTGGGAACAGGGCTGGATAAAACCGCAGATCGCCAGTCATCGTAGTGGCAAGAAGGTCGCCGTGGTGGGCTCAGGACCTTCCGGCCTGGCCGCTGCACAGCAACTGGCACGTGTCGGTCATGATGTTACCGTGTATGAAAAGAACGACCGCATCGGTGGTCTGTTGCGCTACGGCATACCGGACTTCAAATTCAGCAAATCGTTGATTGACCGCCGCATTAGCCAGATGAGAGGAGAAGGCGTTGAATTTAAAACCAATGCTCACATCGGGAATAAAATTCCAGCCAGACAACTGCTTACTGAGTTTGATGCCGTCGTATTAACCGGTGGCACCGAAACCCCCCGTGACCTGCCTATTGAAGGCAGAGAACTGGACGGCATTTATTTCGCCATGGATTTCCTGGCACAATCCAATAAACGTGTAGCCGGTGATGAAATCCCTGCGGCAGACGCTATTCTAGCGACAGGCCTTGATGTCGTAGTTATCGGCGGTGGCGATACCGGTTCAGACTGCATCGGTACTTCCAACCGGCAGGGGGCAAGATCCGTTACGCAGCTTGAAATCATGCCGAAGCCACCGGAAAAAGAAAACAAGGCACTGACCTGGCCAGGCTGGCCGAATAAATTGCGTACTTCCAGTTCACATGAGGAAGGCTGTGAGCGTATGTGGAGTGTCGCCTCAAAATATTTTAAAGGTGAAAATGGCAGACTGACTGGCATAGCCTGTATCAAGCTTGAATGGAAACAGGATAGCAACGGACAGTGGCAGATGACGGAGATCGCGGGTTCAGAATTCGAACTCAAGACCGACCGCGTCTTCATCGCCATGGGCTTCGTGCATCCTGTCCAACAGGGCATGATAGAAGAGCTGGGTTTGGCTCAGGATGACCGGGGAAATATCGATGCCAACACGACCGACTACCAGACCTCGGTTGACAAGGTGTTCGCCGCCGGTGATATGCGCCGTGGCCAGTCACTGGTGGTGTGGGCGATACGGGAAGGTCGCCAGGCGGCAAGAGCAGTCGATGAATACCTGACAGGTAGCAGCAATCTTCCGCGATAGGGAAAAACATCATGCCAACACTTAAGAATGACCGTTTTTTACGCGCCCTGCGCCGCGAGGCCGTAGATGTTACACCGGTATGGATGATGCGACAGGCGGGTCGCTACCTGCCTGAATATCGTGCTACCCGCCGCAAAGCTGGGAGCTTCATGTCTCTGTGCCAGGATCCAGAGCTGGCCTGCGAAGTGACTCTGCAGCCGCTGGAACGCTTCCCGCTGGATGCGGCAATTCTATTTTCCGATATCCTGACCATACCCGATGCCATGGGTCTGGGCCTGTACTTTGAAGAAGGCGAAGGACCTCGCTTCAAACACCCCGTCACCGATGAAGCCGCCATCAATAAACTCACTGTGCCTGATCCCGGCGATAAACTACGTTATGTTACCGATGCAGTGTCACTGATACACCGTGAACTAGATGGTCGCGTGCCCCTAATTGGCTTTTCCGGCAGCCCATGGACGCTCGCTACCTATATGGTGGAAGGTGGTGGTAGCAGGACGTTCTCACACATCAAAGCAATGATGTTCAACCGCCCTGATCTGCTGCACAAAATGCTGGGCGTTCTCGCTGACAGTGTCAGCGTCTATCTTTCAGCACAAATATCTGCCGGTGCACAGGCCGTCATGATCTTCGATACATGGGGAGGATCTTTATCCCCCGGCGCCTATCGTGAATTTTCTCTATCCTACATGAGTCAAATTGTCAGTAAATTGAAATCTGATCCGGCGACGTGTGATATCCCGGTGATCCTGTTCACCAAGGGGGGTGGCCAATGGCTGGAAGCCATGGCTGACACCGGCTGCGATGCACTTGGCCTGGACTGGACAACAGGTCTGTCAGATGCCCGGGCAAGGGTGGGTGACCGCGTTGCCCTGCAGGGCAATATCGATCCCTGTGTGTTGTATGCCTCACCGGACAAGATTCGTGAAGAGGTCGGCAATACCCTTGCCAGCTTCGGCAAAGGCAATGGCCACGTCTTTAACCTCGGCCATGGCATACACCCGGAAGTCAATCCAGATCATGCCGCAGCCTTGATTGAAGCCGTTCATACGCTCAGTCGACCGTATCATCAGTAAACCTTAATGCCTCCATTAATACCTACAAACTGGCGGGTGATGACAATAGACGGCCATCACAGTGAACGGTAATATTGCTCAACTGTCTTCAAACAAACCAATACAAAGGATCGAACCATGGCTACTTACAAATGTGATTTATGCGGCATGAGCGTCAATGCTACCTGTGGTGAGTGTGATGCGCCCCTGGTTAACGTGATGCTGAAACGGGATGATGGAACTGAAGTACAGGTTTCTGAATGTCCAAACGGCCACGGCAAGATTAAGTCTCCGCTTTGTTGCGGGCAAGACATGGCGTGTACTGCTTAGTTGTTTTTTCTTTTATTTAATTTTTTATTCGATTTCTTGAATTGATGTGAATGTTTCGCCCTTCATGGGCGAGTTCATTTCTTTTGAACGCTCAAAAGAAACAGAACCAAAGAAAAACCGCCCAACATACTTGCCCATAATAAAAAACATTATGGGTTCCCTGCGATGCTCGGATGAGCTGGCGGGGTGCGAACTCGGGCTACGCCCTCAGACAAGCGCGCCCCGAAACCCCAGCTCATCCTGTGCTTCTCGGCAAGCCTGAACGGGATACAAGATCAAAATCAAGAACTGTGCTAAAGCCTTTTCCTGGTAGTACATGAATAGCCGCCATCGAGACATGGCAGACAAAATTGGAAATTACAGAATTTTCTGGATTTCTCCAAAGCAGACGTTATGGGAGGAGGCTAAAATATCGGCTTTCGGCTGCGGACAGTTTAGTGAAGAAACAAGATCCACCCAAAATTAATAAGCCACACTGATATAAAGTCGTCTATCTAATT
>JAADJE010000048.1 GCA_013150915.1 Gammaproteobacteria bacterium | reverse complement strand
CCGGACACCGGTATCCCGCCACGATCTTGAAGAATTACTGGAATCAAACCGATCTACGATTAAGCGTACGATTGAGGTAAAAAAGGGGTCAAGTCTATTTGACAATGTATAAGAGTTGAATTACCCTTTTAGGCTATGCCAAGACCCCAACGAATTGAATATGAAGGTGCATTTCATCATGTTATGAACTGTGGCCAAAATCGCAAAGCCATCTTTCATAATGATGCGTACTTCAATGCTTTCCTTGAAACGCTACAGGAAGCCAGTCAACGGTTCGATGCAGTCATTCATGCTTACTGTCTGATGACAAATCATTACCATCTGCTGATAGAAACCCCAAAGGCAAACCTGAGTCGTATCATGAGGCATGTAAACGGTGTCTATACCCAACGCCATAATCGTATGCGTGGGACTGATGGCATACTTTTCAGAGGACGATTCAAATCAATTCTGGTTGATGAGGATGCCTACCTGTTGCAACTCTCACGATACATACACCGCAATCCGGTAGAAACAAAGAAACCTCTGGTCAGCCAGTTGGTAGATTACACCTGGTCCAGTTACCCGGCGTATATCAATAAATTGAAGTGCCCTGGTTGGCTACATCGGGAAAAAACCTATCAGATGCTGGGACTGAAAAAAAAGTATCAGGGATACCAGGCTTATGTAGCACAAGGAGTAGACGAGGATATTCTTCGGTTCTATAGCAAAGGTAATATTTTGTCAGTATTGGGTGATCGGGAATTTAGGGAAACGGTTCGTCAAGAATGCGAAGATACAGACCTGAATAAACTTAGAACCGCCCTGCAAGACAGACCTTCCGGAAACGAGATAGTCAGGCTGGTCGCTAGAATATATAGCGTGAAAACAGACTCGATTATAATATAAAAAAGTTGAAATACCGACGTACAGCAAATCCTGCCAGAGCTTTCGCCATGTATGTTTGCCAGGAATATGGCAATATGAGTTTGAGAGATATCAAGCAGTTGTTTGGCCTCGGCCATACTGGCAGCGCCTCATTTTCGATAAATAAGATCAGACAGGAGTTAGAGAGAGGTGAGTGGAAAAAGGAAGTAAAAAAATTGGAAAAATTCTTTTACATAGTCAAATAGGCTTGACCCGTTATTGACGTTATTTATGTGGGTGCGTAGTTTCACATTTTCTGAAAAGATAGGTCTACATCCTTTATCTTTGCAGGCATACAGGCAAATCGAGAAAAACAATGGTTAATAAGGGTGTCACCGGCATCAGACGGATTATCAACGCAGCGGGTTATTCGTATGCTGGTTTAATAGCCACATTTAAGAATGAGGCAGCATTTCGTCAGGAATTGTTGCTTATGGCCATTCTTGTACCTGTGGCGCTCTGGTTTGGTGAAGGCAGTATAGAAAAGGTTTTGCTTGTATCTTCCCTGTTGCTGATATTGATTGTAGAACTGATTAATTCAGCTATTGAGAGCACTATCGATCGCATTGGCAGCGAGCAGAATGAACTCTCTGGTCGGGCTAAAGATATTGGTTCGGCGGCTGTCTTTCTTGCCCTGCTTAATGCCGTAGTTATCTGGGCTTTTTTACTGCTGATTTAGATGCCCATGCCATCATTCTATCCCTTGCCCGATACCCTGACCATGATGCGTGAACTGATTTCCTGCCCGTCAGTCAGCAGTGTTAGTCCAGATATTGATATGAGTAATCTCGCAGTGATTGAGAAGCTGGTGGGCTGGCTGGAGGACATGGACTTTGTGGTAGAGGTGCTACCGCTGAAAAATTCACCCACTAAAGCTAATCTGGTCGCGACACTGGGACAGGGGCAGGGTGGTCTGGTGCTGGCGGGCCATACTGATACAGTACCGTTTGATGAACAGCTCTGGAAATCTAATCCACTGATATTGACCGAAGCAGACAATCGTTTATATGGCATGGGCACGTCAGATATGAAAGCTTTTTTCGCCCTGGCTATAACAGCTGCACGGAGGTTTTTGCTTAGTGATCTGAAGGAACCCCTCATTATCGTTGCGACAGCAGATGAAGAATCGACCATGAACGGGGCCCGCGAGTTGGCGGCTAGTGGGCGCCTGCAGGCCGGGCGTGTGGTAATTGGTGAACCGACCGGGCTACGGCCGGTACATATGCACAAGGGTATGGTAATGGAATCGGTTCATGTACACGGCCGTTCCGGTCATTCTAGTGACCCTGCACTGGGGGCCAGTGCGATGGAGGGTATGCATAAAATTATCAGTGAGATAATAAACTGGCGGGCTGAGTTACAACAGCGCTTTCAGGATTCTCAATTCAAAGTGCCGGTTCCCACCCTGAATTTGGGGCGGATATTTGGCGGCGACAACCCAAATCGAATTTGTGGCGACTGTGAGCTCCATTTTGATTTGCGCTCTTTGCCCGGCATGGTGGCGGATGAGTTGCTGGCAGAGTTAAAGCCACGCCTGGAGGCGGTAGTCACAGAAGCAGCTCTTGATCTAACACTGAGGCCATTAATGAAATCTGTACCGCCCTTTGCAGCAAATAAAGGCTCAGAAATTGTAGCAACCGCAGAACAATTAACGGGTGTTTCTGCTGAATCTGCCGCCTATGCGACAGAGGCCCCCTTCTTTAAGGAAGCGGGTCTTGATGTCATCATACTCGGGCCAGGCGATATTGCTCAGGCACATCAGCCGGATGAATATCTGGCACTGAATCGAGTTCAACCGATGATTGATGTACTCGAAGGTCTGATTCGACGATTTTGTGTTGCTTAAATGGTTCATAAATAAGAACATAACAAAAAATTAACCACAGAGAACACAGAGGAAGGATTTTTTGTTTAGGTAGCCTGGGGATATTGTTAATCATTAATGCAATATTATTGTTCGGGAGGAGTAACTTAAAAAACCTCTGGACCTCCGTGCCCTCTGTGGTGAAAAGGGTTTTGATATTAATGAGATGAAAAAGAAGAAACAAAATCAGCCGTACAATTTTGTTGCGGCATTCCGTCAGTCGGCACCGTATATTCATGCGCACCGGGGCAAAACCTTTGTGCTGGCTTTTAGTGGTGATGCGGTAGCTGATGAGCATTTTCCCTTACTTATTCAAGATTTGGCACTGCTCAACAGTCTGGGGGTGCGTCTGGTTATCGTTCATGGTGCCCGTCCACAGATTGAACAATGCCTGAAGCAACGAAAGACAAAAAGTAAGTATGTTAACGGCTTACGGGTAACGGATGCGGTTGCTATGGAGTGTACACGGGATGTTGTAGGCAGTATTCGTGTACAGATCGAGGCACTGTTTTCGGCCGGCATAGCTAATTCGCCGATGGCCGGTGCCGGTATTCATGTGGCATCGGGTAATTTTATTTCTGCCCGTCCCTATGGCATCCATGATGGTGTCGATTTTGGCTATACAGGGAAGATCAGAAAGCTGGATAACAAGGCCATATTGCGGAATCTTGATGCCCGTTCTATCGTCATGCTGTCACCTCTGGCCTATTCTGTCACCGGTGAGGTATTTAATGTCAATTCTGAACAGGTCGCCACCTATGCCGCTTCAGCCATAAATGCCGATAAATTAATCTTCCTGCTTGATGGTAAGGGCTTGCGTGATGCACGGCGGCAAATTATTCGTCAGTTGACGGGGCAGCAGGCGGAAAAGCTTCTAAACTCTCGGCGCAAACTGGATATTGAGGCAGAGGTACATTTACAGAGTGCAATTGAAGCCTGCAAGAGGGGCGTTGAAAGAGTACATCTGATCACGGCATGGAGCAAAGGGGCCTTGCTTCAGGAATTGTACACCCGTGACGGGGCTGGGACGCTGGTAACGGCCAGTGATTATGAAGTTACGCGCCAGGCAGGCATTGAAGATATCGGCGGTATCATCGGGCTGATCCAGCCGCTGGAACAGCAGGGGCTACTGGTAAAGCGTTCACGCGAGCAGTTGGAGACGTCTATCAAGCGATTTTATGTGATGGAGCGGGATGGGCTGATAACAGCCTGTGCTGCGGTGATCCCGTATCCTGAGAATGGCATGGCTGAGCTTGCCTGTCTGGCTGTGCACACGGATTACCGCAAAGCCGGCCGTGGGAATACGATGCTGAAATTTGCTGAAAATCAGGCAAAGGCACTGGCTATGAAGGGGCTGTTTGTCCTGACTACACAGGCCTCACACTGGTTTCGCGAAAGAGGCTTCGAGACCTTAAAACTGACAGATTTACCGGTAAAAAGGCGCTCTTTATACAATTATCACCGTAAATCCCGTGTTTATTACAGATCGCTGGAAACTTAAGGGTGCCCTTAAGGATAAATTGTAGGAGCGACGCTCCTACAGCATATCATCGTGCGTCCGTACGATTTTTGCATTGATCAGATGTTTCCTAAGTTATTGATTTTAGCCCGAGTGGTATGCAAGCCCCTGCTGGGCTAAAATAACACCTCCTTTTGTATTGTCCGGGGATTTGGGTTTGAGTGGAGTGGTACTGTTTGAACAAGGGTTGGATCTGATGCTGTTTGGCATGGGAACAGTCTTTGTTTTTCTTACTGTACTTGTCATTGTTACAGTCTTGATGTCGGCGGTTATTCGACGCTGGCTACCCGGTGAGGATATGGATATTCAATCCTCCGCGAAACATCACACAGATGTAGATGACCGCATTGTTTCTATCATTCAGAAGGCACTCGCTAAACACCGTAGCCGTCGGTAATAAAGCTTCTCCAGGAATACTCCATTCATGACTGAAAAAAGGAAACCTTTGGGTATAACGGATGTAGTGCTGCGCGATGCACACCAGTCCCTGTTCGCTACCCGCATGCGCCTCGATGATATGTTGCCGATTGCGGAGAAACTTGACCAGGTCGGCTACTGGTCACTGGAATCCTGGGGTGGAGCTACCTTTGATTCATGTATACGTTTTCTTGGTGAGGATCCATGGGTACGGATTCGTGAACTCAAGGCAGCGATGCCGAATACTCCGCAACAGATGCTGTTTCGTGGTCAGAATATCCTTGGTTACCGGCACTATGCTGACGATGTGGTCTGCAAATTTGTAGAACGCGCTGCAGTGAATGGTGTGGATGTGTTTCGTGTCTTTGATGCGATGAATGACCCGCGCAACCTCGTCACTGCCATCAAGGCCGTTTGCAAGATAGGTAAACATGCCCAGGGCACACTCTCTTATACGGTAAGCCCGGTGCACAATATCGATACATGGCTTGATCTGGCACGTGAGCTTGAGGATATGGGCTCACATTCCATCTGCATTAAGGATATGGCAGGATTGCTGACACCTTATGCCGGCTATGAACTGGTCACACGCCTTAAACAGACGGTGGATGTCCCCATACATATGCAGTCCCACGCAACGACGGGGATGTCTACTGCTACCGCTTTGAAATGTATTGAGGCCGGCATAGATAATGTGGATACATCAATCTCATCAATGAGTATGACCTATGGTCATTCACCGACAGAAACACTGGTCGCGATCCTGAGGGGGCAGGATAGAGATACCGGACTCGATCTGAATCGGTTGGAAGAAATCGCTGCTTATTTCCGTGAGGTGAGAAAAAAATATGCCCGTTTCGAAGGTTCACTAAAGGGTATCGATTCGCGTATTCTGGTTGCCCAGGTACCCGGTGGTATGCTGACAAATATGGAGAACCAGCTTCGTGAGCAGGGCGCTGCTGACCGTTTTGATGAAGTGCTGGAAGAAATTCCACGGGTACGCAAGGATCTTGGATATATTGCACTGGTGACACCAACGTCACAGATTGTGGGCACCCAGGCAGTACTTAATGTATTGACCGGAGAACGTTACAAAAGTATTTCACTGGAAACGGCGGCTGTCCTTAAAGGGGAGTATGGTTCCACACCAGCACCTGTCAATAAAGACTTACAAAAACGGGTTCTGGATGGAGACGATCCAGTGACCTGTCGCCCGGCGGACCTGATTGATGATGAACTGGATAAACTGACGGCAGAACTGGAACAGGCTGCGGGTGAAAAAGGTATACAGCTGGCCGATGGAGAGAATGAAATTGATGATGTACTGACCTACGCCCTGTTCCACCAGGTCGGCCTGAAGTTTCTTGAGAACCGTGATAACCCTGATATTTTTGAGCCCGTGCCTACAGCCCCTGGGCATAAGCCTGTCAGCAATGAGGCAGGTGAAGAGGTTTACACTGTTACGGTCGAAGGGCAGTCCTATGTCGTTGGTGTACGTAATGGTGGTGAAATCGCCTCTATCCAGCCCGCTGTCTCAGTGCTTGAAACAACGTCTTCCACAGCATCGACGCCTGTAGCAGGCAGTGGTTCGGGTATACCAATTAAGGCCCCTTTGGCCGGCACTATTTTCAAGCTCCATGTAATCCCTGGGCATTCTGTCGCCAAAGGTGAGGTTGTGCTCATTCTGGAGGCGATGAAAATGGAGACTGAGATACGTAGTTCACAGCCCGGTGTGGTGTCCGAAATTCTCGTGCGTGAAGGCGATTCTGTCACTGTTGGCGACAATCTGTTGTTGATTAAATAATGCAGGATCACAGATGGAGAAGCTAATCGGTTTATGGCAGAGCACTGGGTTGTTCCAGATGGAGTTCGGGCAGCCCATTATGATGGGGATTGGTTTTTTTCTATTGTATCTGGCTATACGCAAAGGCTTCGAGCCACTGCTGTTACTGCCGATAGGCTTTGGTGCCATTCTGGTTAATATTCCGGGTGCTGGGCTGATGGATGCCCCGGTGATTGGGAGCCAGCTGCTTGAGGCAGGGCAGACTATCTCTCCAGGTGGTTTTCTTTATTATATCTACCAGGTTGGTATCACTACCGGTGCTTTTCCTCTGATAATTTTCATGGGGGTGGGCGCTATGACTGACTTTGGTCCATTGTTGGCAAACCCGAAAACCCTTTTTCTTGGTGCGGCGGCCCAGTTCGGTATCTTTGCTACGATACTCGGTGCGGTCGCTGTTAGTGCCATGGGCTGGATTAATTTCAGCATTACGGACGCAGCGGCGATTGGTATTATCGGTGGTGCTGATGGGCCTACAGCCATTTTTGTCGCCAGTAAACTCGCCCCCGACCTACTTGGGGCGATTGCCGTTGCGGCTTATTCCTATATGGCACTGGTACCTATAATCCAGCCGCCCATAATCCGTTTGTTAACGACACATGAAGAGCGTTGCATCGAAATGGTGCAGTTACGACATGTTTCCCGAACTGAAAAGATCGTGTTTCCACTGCTTATACTGGCACTGGTCGCATTACTCTTACCAACTGCAGCGCCTTTACTGGGTTTGTTTGCGCTCGGCAATCTGATGCGTGAAAGTGGTGTTGTAGATCGTCTCAGTGATACAGCACAAAACTCCCTGATTAATATCATCACGATATTTCTGGGCATAGCTGTCGGCTCCAAAATGAGTGCAGAACATTTTCTTAACGTCAGGACACTGGGTATTCTTGTGCTGGGAATAATTGCATTCAGCATCGGTACGGCGGCGGGTATCCTGATGGCAAAATTGATGAATTTGTTTTCAAAACATAAAGTTAATCCACTTATTGGCTCTGCCGGTGTTTCGGCTGTGCCGATGGCTGCTCGAGTTTCCAACCGTATGGGGCTGGAAGCCAATCCGCAAAACTTCCTCCTGATGCATGCAATGGGACCCAATGTGGCAGGTGTTATTGGCTCTGCAGTTGCGGCGGGTGTTATGATTGCTTTACTGGGTTGATCTCACGGTTTTCCAGGTGGCAGCCCTATAACGGAGCTAAAAAGATGAGAAAATTAGCGATGGTATTTTTTCTTCTTTCATCCCAGGCTGTGTTTGCGCAACAGGGAATGGATCCTGAGATTATGCAACAACTTCAGGAAATGACAGCATGCATATCGACAATAGATCAGGATGAGATGAAAGCATTGGAAAAAGAGTCCAAGAATATTGAAGCTGAAGTGAAGGGCCTATGTGAGAGCGGTAACCGTGACAAAGCCCAGGAGCTGGTTATGGAATTCAGAAAGAACATGGTGAATTTACCGGCGTTAACAACCATGCGTAAGTGCACAGAGGTAATGCCGGGTGCCCTGAAAGGGATGTTGCCCGAGATCATGTCAGCTGAAAAAATGCTGAAAGATTATAGTGATAAACATGTCTGTGATGAGATCTAGCCTCCAGCGTAGTGTATCGAATCTAAAACCGGTTATCTCTGTATTAAGAATTTTCGCAATAACGTGCTATTGCATGCGATACTTGCCCTGATTTGGCAGGGTTTGAATCACAATCGGGCGTATCCAGAGTCGATTGATGTGTCCTAAAAATGGAGTTGAAAAAAATGAAAAAAATAGTCATGGTAATCTTTTTGCTTTCACCCACGACGGTTTTTGCACAACAGGGTGTTGATCCGGAGATAATGCAGCAACTTCAGGACATGGCGACATGTATATCGACAATAGATCAGGACGAAATGAAAACACTGGAAAAGGAGTCTAAAGATTTTGAAGCTAAAGTGAAAGGCTTATGCAAGAGCGGTAAACGCGACAAAGCTCAGGAGCTGGCTATGGAATTCAGCAAGAAAATCGTAAATTCCCCGGCATTAATAACCATGCGCAAGTGTACAGAGACTATATCCAGTGCCTTGAAGGGGATGGTGCCCAACATGCCACCTGAAAAAGTAGTGAAAAATTATGATGATAAGCATGTCTGTGATGATATCTAGTTTCTGGAACCTCTATTTCTAAACAGAATTTTCGAGAATTTTTATTTTTAAGAAATCACACCAACTGGAGTTTTTTATTATGGGAAAGCCGGTAACACGTCAATACATTACAGGAATCACTCTTACGTTACTTCTTGCGTCTTATTTATTATCTGGCAATGCCATGGCCGCTCCAGCGCAGGAGATTGATGCCAAGGTCGATGCAACATTGAAAATATTTCGTGCACAGATACCTGGAGCGGTGCAATACCTCAGTATAGCCAAAGGTGTACTGGTATTTCCCAGTGTTTTTCGAGCGGGAATGGGAATTGGTGGTGAATATGGGGAAGGGGCTTTACGGATAAACGGGAAAACAGTTGAGTACTGGAGTACGGCGTCGGCCTCAATCGGGTTTACTTTCGGCGCCCAAAGTAAATCGCTGGTCATAATTTTTCTTAATGAGCCAGAGCTGGTCAAATTTCGTAACAGTGAAGGATGGCGTGCGGGTATAGATGGTTCGGTCGCCTTTGTTGAATGGGGCAAATCGGAGAATATTGATACTATTAACATCAAGGATCCAATTCTCGGTTTTGCATTTGGCAACAAGGGCTTGATGGCGAATATAGCACTTGAGGGCTCGAAGTTTATACTTCTTAATAAGGATTGAAATACTGGAGAACCCCCTGATTTATTCGTCATTGGGAGGCACAGAAA
>JAADJE010000014.1 GCA_013150915.1 Gammaproteobacteria bacterium | reverse complement strand
TTTTCTATCCGCAACATCTCCTGTACCTGATACTGCATGGTCAGCCTGTCTTCAAAGAGCAGGCGCAGGTTTTCCCCTAACTGAATAAAGCGATTCTTTTTATGCAGCATTACTTCGGCACGAAACTCATCACGAATGACGGCATAGTTTTCCAGAGAATAAAGATCCGATCGTTGTAATTGTTTCATTTTTTATCTCCTAACCCGTAGGCAATACGAAGCAGACTCATTGGATGTGTAGGTGTACTGTTATCACCGAGAATATTCCCCAGATGATGACCAGCAATCGGACAATCTGAGGTGAAATAATCTGGTTCATTTTTCTTGATTCTGTTCGCCACCGGACGGCCTATCTTGACTGCAAAATCAAAGGTCTCAGCTTTCACACCATAGGTACCATCATGACCGGAACAGCGCTCAATAGTATCGATCTCGATGTCCGGGATGAGACTCAATACATCACGAGTTTTGGGCCCGATATTCTGTACTCGCTGATGGCAGGCGACATGATAGGACACCTTGCCGATAGCTGATTTGAAATCCGTTTTTAATAGCCCTTCTTTATTTCTTTGCGCCAGATATTCAAATGGGTCAAAAAATGCATCGGCTACTTTTTTAACCTCCGCATCATCAGGGAACAGCAGTGGCAACTCCTGCTTGAACATCAGCGTACAGGAAGGTACGGGTGAAATCAGATCCCACCCGGCATCAACCATCGCGGCCAGAGCAGGCACATTGACATTCTTTGCCGCTTCCACAGATTCCAGATCACCCAGCTCAAGCTTCGGCATACCACAACATTGTTCCTTCTCCAGCAGGGTGACAGGAATACCATTGTGCTCCAGAACAGAGACCATATCGCGGCCTACTCTGGGTTCATTGTAGTTGCCGTAACAGGTTGCAAACAGTGCCACCTTCCCGTTGGTTTTTTCACCTGGTTTTGCCACTCCGGCTGGAATCCCCGTATGGCTTCCCTGTTGTTTACGGAAGGTCTTTGAATGGTATTCAGGTACGTGGGCACGGGCACTCACTCCAAGTTTTTTCTCCAATACTTTTCGGATGCTCGAATTTTTGTTCGAAGCATTGACAATGTTAACCACAATCGGGATACCCGCAAGCCTGCCGACGGTATCGGTAGAAGTCAGTATTTTATCGCGTTTACGTACCTCACCCTTTTTAAATTTTACCGCCTTGGCACGCAACATCAGATGAGGGAAATCAATATTCCATTCATGAGGCGGTGTGTAGGGACATTTGGTCATGTAACAAAGATCACAGAGGTAGCACTGATCAACGACCTTCATATAATCTCTTTTATCGATACCATCCACTTCCATGGTTGGGGATTCATCAACGAGGTCAAACAACACGGGAAAAGACTGACAAAGACTGACGCAACGGCGGCATCCATGGCAGTGGTCGTAAACACGCTCAAGCTCTTTATAAAGAGCACCTTCATTAAGGAACTCCGGATCCTTCCAGTTAACAGGATGCCGAGTTGGTGCCTGAAGATTTCCTTCTTTCGGTACTGTTGCCATTATTCTAGCCCTGTCTGATTGTTCATTGACTGATTAAAGGAGCCCAAAGGGAGAGCACCACGCCCTCCCTTTATTCAATAACAAATTGATCAGTCATCAAGTGTATCGAGGGCTTTCTGGAAACGGTTGGCATGTGAACGTTCCGCCTTACCCAGAGTTTCCATCCAATCGGCTATTTCATCGAAACCTTCTTCGCGCGCATCTTTTGCCATACCTGGATACATATCGGTGTACTCATGGGTTTCACCAGCAATGGATGCCTTCAGGTTATCCGAGGTACTACCGATAGGCAGGCCTGTTGCTGGATCACCGGTTTCTTCCAGATATTCCAGATGGCCATGGGCATGACCCGTTTCACCTTCCGCGGTTGAACGAAAGACAGTTGCAACATCGTTATATCCTTCAACATCTGCTTTTGCAGCGAAGTACAGGTAACGACGGTTGGCCTGCGATTCACCGGCGAAGGCATCTTTCAGGTTCTGTTCAGTTTTACTGTTTTTTAGTGACATAATTAACTCCTTCATTAAGGTTGTTACTGTGAATTAATCCAACGGTTTTACCCGCTGAAATAGATAATAGAAAAACTGGATGAATTGTTCCAATTGAATGTAACAAATATATTGATTGATTTCATCAATAAACCCTTATTGTTCGGGCATATCTTTCAGAATCTTTACGCTGGGAAGATCAATTTGCCGGATGGCCATAGTCAGGGTTTCAATGGCCAAACGGCGGGGAAAGCTTTTTCGCCAGGCCAGGGCGACTCGACGCAGAGGTTGTTTACCCGACAACCGCTTGACTGCAAGCAGCCGATGCGAATATTCATGGGCACCGGCAGCCGTCACAGGGAAAATTGAAATTCCAATGCCGCTCATCACCATATGCCGAATAGTTTCAAGTGAGCTGCCTTCCAGGGTCTGCTGCAGACCAATATCTTTTTGTGAGGCCTGCAAACAATCTGGGCAGAAATCAAGAACCTGGTCACGGAAGCAATTGCCTGCTCCCAACAGCATGATATTTTCTTCAGGCAATATCTCACGTGAAATAGTTTTTTTGCCTGCCCAGGGGTGCGCGGAGGGAACGACAACAACAAACGGTTCATCATATAAGGGTAAGGTTTCTATCCCCGGCTCTTCATAAGGGTAAGAGATGATGATGACATCCAGCTGACCCTGCTTAAGCAGTACTGTCAAGTTTGCGGTATAGTTTTCCTGCACCACTAACGGCATTCCCGGTGCCTGTTCGTGCAGTACCGGTATCAATCCGGGAAATAGATAAGGGCCAATCGTGTAAATGGCACCTATACGCAAAGCGCCCACCAATGGCCCTTTCCCCGACTCGGCCATTTGCCTAATAACCTCAATTTCCTCAAGCACACGCTGCGCCTGTTCTACAATCTCCTCACCTTTTTCCGTCAGCATCACTTCATTTCGCGATCGCTCGAACAAAGGCATACCTAGCTCATCCTCCAGTTTACGAACTCCGATACTCAATGTAGACTGGCTGACAAAACAGGCCGCTGCCGCACGCCCAAAATGTCGCTCTCGGGCGACTGCAACAATGTAACGGAGTTCTGTCAGAGTCATACGTCACCTAAATTGATCATTTGTCTTCGATTGATATTATCAATAATGTACTGGCATGTATTCTTCTTTTTAGTTTATGATCAAAATTCCAGGTTATTTTCAATATAAAAACCATCACAACACACGGAGCTATCCATGCCCTTACTTCTAACAAGAAAGCCAAACACGCTCACACTGTCTACCCTGATACCCCTCTCACTTGCGCTATTTCTCAGCCTTTCTTCTACGCTGCTGGCAGATGATGTCAAAGACCAAATTGAGGAGGCGATAAAGGCCTATGAAAAAAATGACTACAACACGGCCATCACTGCTCTCGATTCTGCTTCCACACTGATCAGGCAGAAAAAAGGTGAACTGGTCAGCAAGCTCCTGCCTGAACCACTTAACGGCTGGGAAGCAGGAAAAGCTAAAAGTAGTGCGGCGGCCGCTGGCATGTTTGGTGGTGGAATTAGTGCCAAAAGACGATATACGAAAAAAACTGACGGCAAGGTCATAGGACTGACAATCTCAATCACAACAGATTCACCCCTTATTCAAACAATGGGTATGATGTTTTCCAATCCTTTGTTTATGGGTCAGAACAACAAATTAACCGTCATCGATGGTGAAAAAGCCATTGCCAATGAGCGCGAGAATTCTCTTACTTCAATGGTTGCCAACAAGATCCTGGTAAAAATTGATGGTGATAAAAGGGTGTCGCCAGAAGTACTCAAAGAATACTTTAAGATCGTTGATTTTAAGGCTATCAAGGAGTACGCGCAGTGAGTAATCAACTTAGAAATAATAACAACATGTTTTTACAACACTGAGACGGAAGGCCTGACTATCAGGCCGCCTATCTCTTCAGAGAAGAAGCAGGTCCTGTGCGGCCCTTACATCCTGTGTTGTTTCACCCTCTGATATTTTGTCTAGCACGGGCTTTACAAGGATAGCGACTTCCTGCTTCCAGTCCGTATCCTGGTACAGTCTCGCCAGGCTAACGACGGCTCGAAGTTGTAGCATAAGCGATTGTTGTGACCGAGCCACATCCAGCGCTTTGTTAAACGCATTTTCAGCCGATCTCACCTCACCGCGAGCCCGAAGTAATTCCCCATCCAGACGCTCGAATTCTGCGAGGTAGTTCAGCTCTTCACTGCTTTCCATATATTCCCTAACCCGCACAAGATGCTCGGCTGCCTTGTCTATACTACCGGCTTCTATCAGGATTTCGACCAGCCCGGCTGTAATTACCGGTACCCACATACAAACCCCAATACGCTGTGCGTGATCGAGACCTTTATATATATTCTTCATACCACGAGTGCTATCACCGGTTTTAACCATCGCCCAACCGAGCAACGACCTCCCCAGGGAAGGCCAACTACCGATCATGTGTTTCTCAGACAGGGAGATCAACTCCTGTGCATACTTGTAAACCTTATCGGGCTCCTTGCGACAAAAATACACCATAGCAAGAAAAAACATCGACATTGCAATGCTGTGCGGGTGCTTGAGTCGAGTTGCATGGAGATAGGCTGAGTTCGTAGAGGCCACAGCACGATCAGGCAGGCCCAATAACCAACTATTAAAGCTATCGAAACAGTGTGATGCCACATAAGGATCAACACTCTGCGAGGTAGCAAAGCTTGCATGCTTGCTCTCTTCATATTGCTTGATTGCGAGTCCTATATACCGGCTCGCCGTAGACAATTTTCCCATGAAGAGGTTTGATGCTCCAAGCATTCTGTGCCTGATATAAAGCGCATCTTCATCATTTTGTTGTTCTGCCAGCAAAGAATATTCCCTGGCCATCGCCAATGCTTCGAGCCCGCGACCCAATGTCAATAGATAGGCCCATTTACCGTATAGCACAGGATATATTCCCTGAACACTACTGATCTCCTTTCTAAGATGGATGGCACGATTAATGACTTCATTTAGCTTGGGGCTGGTGTAACCTTCCGTGACGATAAGAGGCGTACACAAACCCACTCTGAGTTCGAATTCAAGTTCTTTCCTTTTCTTGTCATCGGCCATAGATGAAAGATGTTTTAGTCCAGCGGTGAAGTGCGTGATTGCTTCAGAATAGGCAAAAACGTCTACTGCACGTCGCCCTGCTTGCAGCCAGTAGAAATTCGCATCCTCCAAATTGCCAGCAGCCAGGAGGTGATTGGCTAGAAGTTCCGGGTTAGCCGCCACAGAATATTCTAATTGATCTCTCATAATCAGAGACACGCGTTTATGTAACCTTTTTCTGTCCTGGATCCCTATACTTTTATATATGGCATCCTGGATTAGGGTGTGCTTGAATTCATATTTAATACCTGCCGTAGTGTGACACCTGCGCACAAAACCCATATTTTCCAGTTTATTAATCGCCTCGATTAACTTGATTTTTGGCCATTCTATAATCGCCAGTAAGACACTTAGTTCGAATTCCAGACCCACAACTGAACAGGCCTGCGCGACTTCTTTGACATCTTTCAATCGATCCAGCCTTACCATCAGGGATGCCCGTAGGCTTGTGGGAATAAGTGGCATAGATATAGAATCGGAGGACGCCATTGTCGACTGAGTGATTTCCTCCAGGTACAGGGGGACACTGTTGGCAAGGTGAACAATTCTCTCAACGACATCTGATGTAAGAGAACCATTATTGATTGATTCCACCAATTCGATAGCATCCTTTTTATTGAGACAATGAAGAAGTATGCGATCGACATGTTTACTGGCCTGAAAAGCTGAATCATACTCTGCCCGATGTGTGGTAATAACCATCACCTTTTGAACAGCCAGATCACTTACAAGCTTACGAATAAGTTCACTGGTCGTGGGATCTAGCCAGTGCTTATCTTCGACAATAATAAGCAGTGGTTTCGACCCGGCAATTTTCAATATTAGTTGCTTCAGTGCCTCAAGCGACCGTCTCTGTCGCTCCTGTGGGTTGATCTCGATCGATCCATAACGGGACTCAAAGTCCAGGTTTAACAGACTGGCAATTAATCGAAGGTCGCTGGTATCCGTTGATGAATCCAGGCCAGATATCCTTTCGATCACATCGAATGCGCTGTCTAGCGATTCCTTACCGGAATAACCTATCAACCCGTACAAATGTTGAATCACTGGGAACAGGGCACTGTTATCGTGAAAACTTGCACAGCGATAGCGAATTACCAAAGGAGCGTCTTCCGCAATGTGTTCCAGAAAGACTTCAATAAGCCGTGACTTGCCGATTCCTGAATCACCGAGTATCTCTATGGCTCGGCCATTTCCATTTTTGGTTTTTTCCCAGCTCCTCAGCATGGCAGCAAGCTCATGCTTACGGTTCACAAATTTCACCAAAGGCGCGGCCTTCCCCTCGGAATCGGTCTTGATGGCTGTCTTACCGACGACGCTCCATGCCTGTACTGGCTCAATGTGTCCTTTTACCGGTTGTGCGCCCAGTTCGTAGAGTTGAAACGACTGATCGATCAGGTTTCTGGTGTCTGAGTCGAGTACTATTTGATTTGGCTCTGACCGGGACTGGAGGCTTTCTGCGAGCCGGGTCGTCTCGCCCAACAGGGCACCAACATCTACGGTTGTCTCATCAAAGATATTACCGATAACAACTTCTCCAGTCGCAATCCCAACCTGTACGCTTAGCTTGAGCATACCGGGAAATTCTATTTCCCGGATAGTTTTTATCAGATCAAGTCCTGCCTGTACCGCATGTTCTGCATGATCGTCATGCACCTTGGGCCAACCAAAATACGCAACAATACCGTCTCCTGTAAACTTTGAGATACAGCCTTCGTAGGATGTGATCGATTCACATGCATCACGGAAGATCCGCATGATAGTACGGAATTCCTCCGGAGAATTTTTTTTTGCGGGTTCTGTCGAATCAACCAGACTGGAATACAAAACGGTTACCTGCCGGAACTCCTCATCATCCTGCATCGAATGAGGATTTTCCTGCGGGGGCGATGAAATATTTTTTTGTGGTAGCTTATCCCGCAGGGCATTGATTGCATGCAGCAGCTTCTTTCGATCATCCAATCGGGCGATACCCATCTCTTTCAGGTCATCGTCTTTAAGCTGGGCAAGTAGCTCGAATTTGACCGCATGCTCCTTGAAGAGCTTGCTGTAACGCTCGAAGCCTATGCTCTTGAGCCAATACTCAGTCTCCTTCATGATGCTCCTGTCGAAGAATCTGCAAACCTGTCTAAACTACGCGACAGTTGGGTTTATCAATCGCATTTTTAGTTAATACCAAATGCCAATTGTGTAAGCTTCGGGCCCGAAATGCCCCAGCTACTGAAAGAAAAAAATACTCGAACATCCGTCGGATCCGCTCGCTGTATATCTCACTCTGACCTGGCCAGCCTTTCTGAAGATTTTTGTTCCACAAACGAAGTGTTTTAACATAGTCAGGTCCGAAATCATGAAGATCCTCAATTACGAAAAGCCCCTCTATCGCTTCACCAAGCTGGCTAATGGAGGGAATAAGTCCGCCAGGAAAAATATATTTGTTGGTCCATGGCTCGCAATGCTTACGGGCCACAGTACTGCCTACCGTTTCGATCAGGGCACTACCGCCATCTTTCAAACAAGAGTGAATCTTCTCCATAAATGCCCGATAGTTCTTGTGCCCAACGTGGGTAAGCATTGCGATGACGATTATTTTATCATATTCTCCTTCCAGATCGCGATAGTCACATTTGAGGATATTGACAGAGCTATCTTTGCAGTATTCGCGACCATAGGCAATCTGTTCATCTGATATATTGATACTGGTCACATGACAACCATAGTTATCTGCAGCAAACCGAGCGATCTCACCCCAACCCCCTCCTACATCGAGCAGGCGATCACCGCTAGACAGGCTTAACTTACGACAGATAAGATCCATCTTTTGTTCTTGGGCAATATCCAAAGACTTAGTCGTCCCATTAAAGTAGCCGCAACTGTAGTTCTTATATTTTCCGAGAAAACTGAAAAAAAGATCGTTACCCATATTGTAATGCCGCTCAGCAACTCTTAAGGACTTATTTCGTGTTTGCTGATTTTTAAGCTGTGCAAATAAATTCGGCAAGAAGTTTACAGGAAGCCCCCGAATCCGGTCCTCAAGACCGGAGTTGATGAGCCGAAAAAACATCTCTTCAAGGTCTTCGCAGTCCCACCCACCATCCATATAATCTTCACCCAGGCCCATAGACCCCTTTAACAACACGTTTTGATAGAAACGATCATCATGAACCCTGATGTCATGCGAACGAATACCATTAATCGATATATCGGCGTCACTTAATAGACGTGTAGCAATAGGCCTGAAGACTTGCATGGAACCTCCCTTAAAATTCGTATTGTGGATTTAGCTTTGAAGTGCAACTTAACTCATCGGTTTAGTGGTCAAGCTGAAGTAACATCGTGGCTTTTTTATGGCCATCAAGTAAATGAAAAAGCCAATAAGGCTACATGCAACTTGTCCATGAGCAACGATACCAGATTTGGACATTAATAAAAGCAGCTCATAAGTAAACTGATATTACTGAAATTTTAGGGGGGGCATAAATCGACGATCAATTATGAAATTCGTCGTAATTAAATACAACGAGGTGATTTCCTTAAACAGACCCATGAATTAATTATGAAATACATCGAATCATGTCCTGCACGAGAATCCGGGATAAATCTTATCGATACTGAATTGATAAATTACCCTCATTACATCCTCCATTTGGTATTTCACCTGTGCTGTGAATGGATGCTCAATTCCATCTAAGCAATCCACTTAAAATTTTACATCGTACGTCACTGCTGGATAGCTTTGTCATGTGCTGCAAACTTCCATGTACTGTCGTCACCTACACATCACCTTGACTGTAAGTAATTACTGAGTCATGCTAGCGATCATCACAATTCGTCACGGTGATCATGAGTATAAAAAATATATGATAAAAAGTGCTCAGTAGATAAAAAATCTATCAATAAATGTGCACTTCAAATAGTTACAACTATTTATTGGGTGTCTCGATGAAATTTATTAAAATTTTGGTATCAAGTCTTCTAATTGCCTTTTCGGGCCTGACTACAGCACAAGCCGGTGAATTTCTCTTCACTTCCCCCCCACGTGAGAAACCTGCAGAAGGCAAGGCAATGTACGGACCCATAGCCGATTTCCTGACCAGAAAAACAAATCATACCTTCACCTATAAACACCCGGACAACTGGCTCTCTTATATGAAAGGGATGCGTTTGGGTAAATATGATCTGGTCTTCGATGGCCCACATTTTGTCAGTTGGCGGGTCGCTGCACTGCAACATACACCCCTGGTTCGTCTACCCGGTAAACTGGCATTCGTAGTGATCTCCAGAAAGGACAATGCAAAAATAACCAAACTGCAGGATCTGGCTGGCAAACCCATTTGTGGTCATGCTCCACCCAACCTCGCCACATTAACCATGCAGGATCAGTTCCAAAACCCGGCCAGACAACCAAGAATCGTGGTGGTACGTGGTTTTAAAAATGTATACAAAGCAATGCTTAACGGTAAATGCGATGCCGCGGTCATACCGGCAAAAGTTTACGATAGGCTCAATAAAAAGGATGAGAAAAAGCAAACCCAGATATTGTTTCACAGTACAGGCCTGCCACATCAGGCGATCAGTGCAAGCCCAAAAATACCTGATGATGTCCAGCAGGAAATACGGGCAGCCCTGCTTAGCCCGGAAGGTGTAGCGGCAACAGAAAATCTACGAAAGCGGTTTGCAGGTGGAAAGGAAATGGTTGCTACCGACAAGGCTGAATATGAAGGATACGGATTCTTATTAAGTGATTTCTGGGGCTTTGAGCTGGACGAAGATGAAACCAAACAGCCGGCGGCTGCTGGAAAATAAAGACCCGTAGCAACAATAAAACAGCAGGAAAACTCGAAACAGGAGATGTTGCTGCACAAAAATAAACATCTCATTCAGGCTATCAAAAGGACAGGATAGCTGGGGTACCTCTATTAATTCTAGATATGTCAGATTGTGATTTGGAACTTGCCTTATCAGGGCAAGAATCACATGACCGCTCAGTGACATCCTGTCATCATGGCACCTATCAGCTAGCTATTGCGAGGGACGAAGCAATCTCATCTGACGAATTCTGATACAGAAAATTGCCACACTTCACCTACAATGACGGCTCGATTATATTTTTCATAGACAGTGCCTGTCTTTGCGTCTTAGCGCTTCAACAATAATCCAACTGGAAAAAAATGAAAAAAGACCTGTTCAAACACAAGCCACTCACGGCCTATGATGCTATCTATGAGGCACAGAAGATTGCCTATGCCCCACTGGTTTTTCAGGCCGTGCGGACGATGCGTGAACTCGGGATACTCTCCCAGCTGGATGAACATAAAGCCGGAGTGTCCGCAAATGAAGTGGCTGAAAAACTCAAGCTCAGCCTTTATGCCGTAGAAATACTACTGGAGAGCGGTTTGAGCTGCGGTGTCGTTGATATTGATAAAGATGAATTGTATCACCTGAGCAAGACGGGCTTTTATCTACTGCATGATGAAATGACCCGTAACAATATGGATTACAATCATTACATCTGCTACCGGGGCATGTACCATCTTGATGAGGCATGTAAGAGGGGAAAGCCAGCCGGTCTGCGTGTTTTTGGGGAACAATGGGAGACACTCTATCAGGCGTTACCTCACCTTCCTGAAGACATAAAAAATAGCTGGTATGCCTTTGACCACTTTTACTCGGATTCTGCCTACCCGGTAGTACTTCCCATTATTTTTGAACCTGGCCCAAAAACAATGATGGACGTTGGTGCCAATATAGGCAAATTTTCAATTCTTGCCGCAAAGTACAATCCTGATATCCACATCACCATGGTAGACCTTCCTGATCAATTACAGAATGCGATCAATAACGTCTCGGAAGCAAACCTGACTGAACGCATTGATTCACTGGCAATGGATTTACTGGACAGGACGCAACGCTTTCCGAGAGGTATTGATGCCTTCTGGTTAAGTCAGTTTCTGTCCTGTTTCGGCAAACAGGACATCATCAACATACTGCAGCGCATCGCCAGTGCTATGGGAGACAATACACGCCTCTATATTTTAGAAACCTGCTGGGACCGGCAACAACATGAAGCTTCTGCCTACTCGCTGGTCAATACATCGCTGTACTTTACCGCCATGGCCAGCGGTAACTCCAGGATGTATCACTCGGACGTGTTAATAAAATGTATCAATGCAGCAGGCCTCGATGTTGGCAAGATTCACGACAATATAGGCATCTGCCATACCTTGTTTGAATGCAGTAAGCCTGCCGCTTGATGTATCTCTTTCTTTTTTATTAAGCCTCCCATCCGTACAAAAAATAAACTACACGATCCCACCATTAATGCCAATAACCTGCCCTGAGATATATGCCGCATTATCTGAAGCAAGAAAGGCCACCAGATCCGCCACTTCATCCGGCAATCCAGCGCGCTGTGCCGGCACCATTTTTTTTATTGTTTCTTTATCAAACAGGTTGTCAGTCATTTCACCCTGGATAATTCCCGGTGCCACAACATTAGCCGTAATACCGCGGGAAGCCAGTTCCTGTGACAACGACTTAACAGCACCATGCAGTCCCGCCTTGGCTGCAGCATAATTGGCCTGACCACGATTCCCTAACTGGGCAGCGATGGAGGAAATCGCAATCACACGACCCCAGTGAGTACGCATCATTGGCAGCAACAAGGGTTGAGTCACATTATAAAAACCGTGCAGGGAGACATCAATGACGCGATGCCATTGCTCATAGCTCATACCTGCCAGCGGCACATCATCATGGATGCCAGCATTACTGACAATGATCTGAATCGGGCGGTTGGCCAGTTTACTCTCAAGAATCTTCCTGCTTGCCTCTGCATCACTGACATCAAAACAGATGGCTTCAGCTGAACCACCGGACGCAATAATTGAAGCGGTGACATCCCCGGCATGCTCTGGTCTATTCATTGCGTGAACAATGACATGCAGCCCCTGCTGAGCCAGCTTATAGCAAATGGCCGCACCAATATCGCCACTGCCGCCCGTTACCAGCGCCTGCTTCATTTCTTCACCCTGATTTTCCTGTCCATAGACATCATTACCGTAAACCTCCCCTGTACCAGCAATCGGGACAGGGCATAGAGACTAAACCGATAGATTATACCGTTTGCATCATCGATTAGACGTTCTGCTTTTACCGTTAGTGGGTGATCGATGTCATGGAGCCAGCTTACCTTGAATTCCACATCGCGTACGGCGGCCAGATAGGATGCCTGCCCTGTTCTTTCATCCTTTGCACCGAGCAGACTGCCGTGTACCGCCGTGGCCTGTGCACCGTATTCGATAGCGACGACCGAGGATAAGGCCCCATCACAACTTAAAGGATTACCCTTATCTCTATGACTGACAGCCTCACATATTATGGTATTGTTATCCCACTCCAGTACTCGGTCCAACAGACACATGCTCCCGCTATGCGGTATTCGCCTGCAACGTTCATCCCGTTCATTCATTGATTGTGAGATCCAGAACGAGCCCCTGCCCCTGTAGATAGGGAAACTTGAGGCTTGTAGATTGTTGTAGCGCAAGATTCTGCAGCAAAGGCAGACACTGGGCCGCAGGATTCGCCTGTCGTAACCGCTCAAAGCCCGGATTTATCATTTTACTGCAACAGGCTTCCCCATCATGGATGATTACCGATAGACTATACTTTGTCTTTTCCGGCACCAGTAATATCGCCACACCAAAAGCGACCGTTATTTTTCTGTGTTTAAGTAATACAGCAGGTGGCAGTGCATCATAAACAATCAATAGAACAGGGTGATCATCTGCCAGTATCTGTGTTATTGCTTCAAGCAAGCCGGCGCTGAATGTTCCCTCTCCGGCTGCAATACTGGTTGTCGGCGCTTGTGAACCCGAGGCAATGGACCAGTAGCCTGCTGGTGCATTATGAACGGAGTTATGAAAATGTGTTGGAGAAACCGGCTTACCGGGCATGGTCAGGGTTGAAAGTATCCGGTCGACAATATTTAAATCTCCACTGGAACAGGCAAATACCGATGTCAGCTCAGGATCTGAAACCCCTACTACAGACTGGTCAGCCATAGCATCCTGTGCACATTGTAGAGCCAGTTTGATAGTGTCAGTAGTGCGGCGCCTTTCATTGCCAGAAAGAGAAGAGGGCCTTAGTACCGGAAATTCAGCAGAGATTTCATAATGCCCCCCGGATGCGAGTAAATCTCTGCCGCTGTCCCAGCATTCTATACCCGGCGCGACCAGACCAATCCCGGCTATGCCGACAGTTTTCATGTGGGTCGCCCTATGATCAGACTTGCATTACTGCCACCAAATCCGAAGCAGTTGCTCATGACAATATCAATCTCTGACTTCGTTTCTGAGTTTGCCTCGAGCATTATATTCGAATGAATCTTACTGTCTATCCGTTGTGTATTCAGGCTGATCGGCAGCAGATTCTCTTCAATAAAGAGACACGAAAACACAGCACCCACAATACCGGCAGCACCAAGCGTATGGCCAGTAAATCCTTTGGTAGATGAACAGGGATTATTGCCCGAAAACACCGTCATCATTGCCTGATCTTCTGTGAAATCATTGACCGGTGTTGCCGTTCCATGCAGGTTGATATAGTCAATCTGAGCAGGCTCAAGGTTTGCGCGGGTAAGTGCCTGCTGCATAGCCTGTACCGCGCCTTCCCCTTGTGGATGGGGGCTAGACATGTGCCATGCATCAGAACTTTCGCCAACCCCAAGTAAGCTTAATGCATTCTCCTGATGCCCTTTCTCGAGCAGAACAAAACCGGCTGCCTCACCAATATTGATGCCATCCCGGTCTACATCCGCCGGACAACAGAGCTTATTGGAGACCAGCTGCAGAGCATTAAAACCATAGAGCGTCGTCTGGCATAAACTATCAACGCCACCGACTATGGCCGCATCACAAAGACCCGCATGTATATGCCGCGCAGCCGCTGCAAACACACGAGCACTTGATGAGCAGGCGGTTGAAATAATCTGTGATGGCCCGCACAAACCCAATCGGTTGACCAGAAAAGTTGCAGGTGAAAAGACATCATGTGTCGTCTCGTACTTGAACCAGGCTGGCAGCTCATCCGTTTCAGATGCGCGCATGGCATAGGCCATCTCTGTTTGCTGAATGCCGGATGTAGACGTGCCGATAAACAGACCGATTCGATTCGCCCCATAACGCACTTTAAGTTCATCGATTGCATCAAAAATACCGTCCTGACGCAGACTTAACTCAGCCAGACGATTATTCCGGCAGTTAAAATCTGCCTGTTCTTCGGGCAGAATAACATCATCAACACCATCAACCTGACCAATATAGGTATCAAATTCGATCCCCGCGAAACCATTCTTTTTCAGGCCGGTTCGTGATTGTTTCAGGGCTTCACGATTCGGCGACAGACCTGCGCCAAGGGCAGTCGTCACGGTAAAGGCCGTAAGTGAGATATTTTTATTCATTTGCTGCTTAATTAAGTTCTTTTGCCGAAAAGGCACGCTCCCTGCAATGCCCCCCTTCATCCTTCATCTTTCCCCTTTGTATACTCGAAAACATCCAGGACAATACAAAAGCCGCAATGACTCCACTTGTGACAGTGATTCCTATCGCGTGTAGTACGGGTATATTCGAAACCGCTAGCATAGCAAAAACGGCCAGACTTGAGATAGCACAGATGACTAATGAATAAACGACTGTATCTGCATTTTCCTGATCATCACGAATACTGTTAAAAAATAACGCATAATCCAGACCGAGGCCGGCAACCAGTAACAGGGAAACAAGATGGAATATATTTAAGGCTTCACCCAGCCACAATGGCACCAGTGCGGCAAACAGTACCGCCAACGCCACAGGTGTAATCACCCTAAAACTCTGTAGGATACTCTTAAGACCCATCAACAACACCAACACAATAATCACAGCAACCCAGGCCATCCGCAGCAGAATTTCCTGACGAAAGTCCTGCATCAGTTCATTGGTAGCGGATTTGATATTGATAAAAGTCACCTGCGGCAATGCTGCTGCCCTGATTATTTTTTCTATTGCCTTGTTGTCTTGCAACCCGGTCAGATAAATGAGACCTGTAGCTCCCCGGTCACCAGTTGATAACAGGCCATCCAGTGCCGTCCCGACGGCAGTACCCCGCATATCCGTGGGTTTTAGAATAGCCAGGGATTTTGACTCTTCTACTTCATCAAGAAAAGGCTTAAAACTCGCTGCTTTAAAGGGTAAGTCCTGTAAGGCATTGTCCATCCGCCTGGATAAAGCCTCCCGATCGGGTAGCTGTGATTGCCTAAGCTGTTGGCTGTGTATGGATGGCAACAGCTCTGCGGCTGAGCGAAATGATGTGATAGTTTTTTCCCGAATGGCCTGCTCCAACACAGGTTTCAACCGCTCCTCTTTTCTCAGGACATCTTCAACATCACTCCCCCCAACCCGAATCATGCTGGTCACTTCCGGTAGCCCCAAACGACTACCTAACATACGATCCTGCTGTATAAGTTTTGCCGGTACCGGACTCAATGCAGCGATATCACGAGACCAGATATCATCTGGCAAGAAGAATTTGTGGCCAAGCAGACTGACTAATATGAAAACAAGCAGAGTGATGCCAGCCAGGGACGACAATCTGCTGTTCATTAAAGACAATACTCGCCTCTGTAACACGGGTATTTCTCCGGAGACATCTCGCTTCAAAGCCGGCAATAGTGTCTGGGTAGCCAGCGCTGCTGTGATCAAGCCAACCAGTGAAAATACACCCAGCTGAGACAGTCCGCTAAAACCTGTCCATATCATGGCGCCATAACCCAGCGCCGTCGTCAACACACCAAGCCTCAATATTGGCCAGACCCTGGTCGCGGCCTGTTGCAGGGAGCCCGTTTTTTTTGCATGCATAAAAAGATGCACGGGGTAATCAATCGCAACACCGAGTAATGTAATGCCAAAGGCCAGCGTAATCCCATGAATACTGCCATACAGCAATGATACCGCTGCAGTAGCGATTAACAGACCAGCGCCTAATGGCAGCAAACTCAATAACACCAGAGGCCCATTTCTAAACACAAAAAACATAAAGGCCAGCATGAAAACACCTGCTGCTATGGACAGCCGTCGGCTTTCCTTGCGAATGCTATCCCGTGCAGCAATGGCGAACAAAGGTTCGCCACTCACTATAAGGGAGGAGTTTATGCTCCCCTGAACCTGCTCGAATGCACTCAGGATACGATTGTATGCCTTCTTCTGCGCATCGATGTTACGGCCTGATTCTTTACTGCTTACAATCAGAAGCGCCTCCTTTTCTTTACTCGAATACCAGACCTTATCCTGGCTCTCAAGCGTTGATTGATTACCCTGCAAACGGACTGAAACACGACGCATGGCTGCAGTCGGGTCATAGATAAGCAATTGTTTGCTGAAACTGGAAAAAGGTGAGGTCATCTCATCCAGGCGCTGCTGAAAAGTGAGTTTTAATTCCGTCACCGAGAATGAATCTTCATCTATCGAATCATCAAGTAAGTAACGATAACTGAACAGGCGCTTAGAAAGTCTATCACCGATTGCGACTGACCCATTGACGACTGAAGAGAACAGGCCAGATCTTCGCAGACTAGCGGCCAGTTGCTTACTTTGAGAGATAATCTGCTGCGCGTCAGCATCACTCGCTTCACCAGTAATGGCAATCAGCCACAGCCTGGCCGCGGGCCCTTGCTGAAATTCTTCCAGTAATTGTCGCTGCTGCTCATTTTTACCCGCAGGCATAAAACTCGCAATATCAGTCTGTACCTGTGTGTTGATGAACACCTGTAATAAAGCAAGTGTCAGGAGAATAAACCAGGTCAATCGTATCAGGAGTAGCTTCCTGACCCCCATGACTATTCAATCGCCTCAGAATCAGTCTGGTAAAGCTGCATACGTGTAAGATCACCGTTACTGTCTTCAACAATATACGACTGGATATCGTCACCCACTCCTGATAATTCAATTTTTTTTACATACGTGGTGAGTTTTTTGTCTTTCGGGCGCAGCGTTATTTCCCATGCCACCAGATCACCAGTAAATATTATGGAATAGTGTTTTTTCAGCGTAGCAAGGTCACCGGCGAGGACAGCACGAAAGGATTCGACAAAAACCCGAACCAGTGGGAAATTATCAAGACTGCGCGTTTGTATCTTGCCAGCTTTTTCGATTGTCAGCTGTCTGCTATCAATGGTGTAACATATTTTTACAGGCTTTATCACGCAACGAATCAGTTTATTGGGGACAATAAATTCAAGCCTGCCCTCACTGTATAATGAGTCTTCCAGCACTTCCATTTGCTTCTCTTCCTTATAAACAACGACACGGTTTTTTACTGCCGCCATACTCCGCATAAGGTTTTCAAGTTCATCAGCCTGAGCAGGGAGATATACAAACAGTCCTGCCAGCAGAAAATATTTAATCACGCTGCCAGAAGTCATAAAAATTAAACCAGTTGTAGGGAGCCATGCTGGTGTATTGTTCCAGTATTCTGGCATATCGGCAGGTGAACTCTTCTATCGCCTGCGGCCTGTCTTCGCGTTTCACATCTGGAACATCGCTGAGTAAATCAAAATAAATCTGATAGCGGTTGCCACCCAGATAGAGACCAAAACATGTAAACACAGGCACTTTTAAGGCCAGCGCAAGGATGGCCGGCCCTTTTGGGAAATTTGCGGCCTCACCCATGAACTGGCAACTGATACACTTGTCATCGTCCATCACCCTGTCAGCCAGCATGGCCACCAGCCCGCCAGCGTCCAGGCATTCCTTGGCCCGTAACATTGTGTCCGGGCGGCCTATGGGTAATACCGTTTTTGCTACTTCAGGTGCCAAGACATTGAGAAACTGTGTAATCGACCGATTTTGTTCCTCCCGCATCAGGATGCGCAACTCAAAGGTTTCGCGATAATCATGCACACCGGTCGCACGTAAGACCTCAAAACTGCCGAGGTGAGCACCCAACAGCAAACAACCCTGTCCTTTCTCGATATATGCGAGGACTTCTTCGGCATTAAATGTCTCGATATTGAATTGTGACGCTTCGTCCAATAGCAAATAGACCCTGTCCAGTATGGTTGCTGCAAAATAGCGGTGGTGACGAAAAACTTCCAGCCCCGAAGCCTCCACGCCCTGTACACGCTGGAGAAACTCCCTGGATGCCCGCCGTGTCACCGAAGAAGTAGCAAAAAAATACAGCGTAATGGGATAGAGAAATAAAGAGGCCACCGATCTGCCCAGGTGGCGTGCTATCCAGCCGATTACGTTTAACCAGAAAATATTCCCGCGTTCGGGCTGACTAACCCATGGCTGGCTCATTGAGAACGATCAGCCTGGAATACCCATAATCCCTGCGCAATCAAATTATCATTCTGCAGGCAAGTGAATTCAATTTTTATGGTTTGCAGAATATCTGTACTTTTGTCGACCAGCGTTATATCCATAATTTGTACACAAGTGTCACTCATCAATACGGGGGATAAAAATTTTACTGACTTCAGGCACGATGCATCAACTGTAAGGCGTTTCCATTCCTCGATACACTGACGGACATAATCAAGTATCACCACACCTGGCAGTACCGGGTTGCCGGGAAAATGCCCTGCCAGACTCGGATGGTCCGGTGAAAAACTAATTTGCCTGAGTATCCTCTTACCGCTGCTCATCGGTCCATTAGAATTGACAGTAACTTGACCATCTCTGAACGCGGTATTTTTCCTGTTTCATTCCGAGGTAGTGTATCAACTTTAAACACCGGCCGGGGTAGAAATACCGGATCGATCTGCTGTCTCAGGACGTTAATGACATCGGCCTGAGACAACTCAGCCGAGACAATCACCGCACACAGTCGTGAAACATCACCTGATGCCGCCTCAACTTGCATGAACACACCGTCTTCAACACCCTGTATTGCATTGAGCTTGTGATTCAGATCCGCTAAGGAGACACGCTTACCCGCAACCTTCATCATGTCTGATGTACGTCCATACATCAGGAAATGCTCATCATCAAGCGCTTCAATCCTGTCTGACAGGATTGGCCTATGCGGTAGATGACGTGCAAGCACTCTGACACCGCTCTCATCAAACAGTAGTTTCACATCATCATATAGAGTCCAGCTTTGCTCATTGACCGTATTGCGTGAGGCAATCGCACCAGTTTCGGTACTGCCGTAGATCTCTCCCAGTCCTGCACAAAATTCCCGTTCAGCCCGAATTCCATCTTCTCTACTCAGCGGTGCGGTAGCAGAAATAAGCTGGCGCAGTTCAGGCCAACTTAACCGAGCCTGTACACAAATTCTCAGGTGCAGGGGGGTAGTAAACAGGGTTGCTGGCTTACTGGAGAGTGACAGTGCCTGGCGAATATCTTCCGGGAAGAAAGGCATACCGCCGTATACAGATACAGGATTCATCATCGGTAGTAATACCGTGGTTTCCAGCCCATACATATGCTGTGGAGGCACCGTTGCCACTAAATAGTCTTTTTCGGTAAAACCGTAACGTAATTGTAAAAGCCTCGCTCCCCTAACAAGGTCGCCCCATAATTTTGCATTGGCTACGGGCTTCCCAGTGCTACCCGATGTGAACACCAGGCAGGCCTGCTGTGTGGAATCAATCAGAGGAACCTCAGTAATGGAACCCTGCACAGCCGTGCCATAATCATAGCGAAATAACTCTGCATCACAGACACCAGCATCCGTATCTGTCAAACAGTAACTATCAGGATAGTCGTCAAGCAGTGACAGTGTAACGTTAAGCAAGCGGTTCGGCGGTAACAGTACAGTCTGCCCGCGCCACAGAGCCGCCAGAAAACCAATAATAAAATTGATGCGTTGTTCACAAAGCAAAAGACAGCATGGATGATCTGGCAATTGCTGTGACAGGGTTCTTGCCTGGAACAAAACTTCACCGACAGTCAACTGATCTTCTGCTGTAATAATCCAGACTCGGTCGAAATCATTTCTGGCTATTAACGGATACGGGTTCACTGCTTAATGACACGCCTGAAGTCCAGCTTCCGTAGACGTTGTATGAACTCAACAAAACCATAGTCCATATGTTCAGGGAGCAACATTCTTCGCACTGTGAATTCAGCCAGGAACATCAACAACAACAGAATATAACTAAGAATGTTGCTGAAAAAAGACCACATCTCGATCGGCGCATAGAAAGCGAGTAGCAATGAAATAATAAACATCATCAGAAAGTATATCACCCATGCAACCGTCGCATAGCGTGTATAGACCAGAACAGCAGGCGGCATATCCTGCCGCATCAGGCTGGCAAAACGGGTTACCAATGGGGTGCTACCATTAAGCAGTGTTGAGGCAAAAAACCACAGTAAAATACCATTTACACTTAATGGAACTAACTTAACGATATAGTATTCATTGCCCGCTGCTGAGATCAGTAAAATTGTTGCCAGGACGATCGCGACAATCTGCCAGGGGCCGGGCCTCCTCCACCTGAGCACGGCACACAGAAATGGGATACTTAACAGAAACGTGAGATAGGTGACCGCCAGATCAACATGACCCGAATAAATGCTGAAATGAAGTACTGCGGGATAAGTAAGCAGCAAGATGGGGAAAAATAACTGTATCTCCCTGTTCAATGTATGAATCAGCCTGCTCGGTTGGCTTCTATGTGCCCGGCAAGTGCACGCAATGAGCTAAAAATATTTTTATTGTCGGCGTCATCGGCTTTAACCTGAAAACCGTAGCGCTGTGAGATTACCAGCGCAAGTTCCAGTGCATCGATAGAATCCAGACAAAGACCCTCACCAAATAACGCCGCCTCTGCATCGATACCATCCACTGAGATATCCTCCAGATTCAATACTTCAATAATCATCTCGGCTATTTCGTTTTCAAACTCCGACATTAACCCCTACTCCACTTTTTATACAGTTGTAATATCGGACGATTATAACCCAAGGAACATCTGATTAACTCAAAAAAACACCTCATTGAGAGTGAAATATGGCAATCTCATACAATGTAATCAACCACTTAGAGATTGCTTCGTCGGTGTGTTCCTTGCAGTGTGAATAAATCAGAGGTTCCTTAAGTAGTTGATTGTATGGCATGAGATCGCCGCGTTTCGTTGCTCGCGACTGCCAGGAAAGAGCAGTCATCCTGTGGAAAATGTCCGTAGGGTACAATTGACCCTCGGTATGCAGCGGGCGCAGGCCGGTGACGAGCGATTAATCCCTGACAGTAAATAAGGGGACATCTTTAATTCATGAATAATCAGATTGAATCCAGAGATCAGAGGACGGTAGAGAAGTACCTGGAGAGGTATGCCGAGCCTATTGGTGGAGCTTGCGTGCCAGTTCAGCGTACCCCGCCTGATCAGGATCCAGTAAACCATGACGGATCAGAAAGTCGATGATGACCAGGTTACAATTCGGCTTAAAGTCTTCACTATTGCGGACAGTCTCCATGACCTCATTGACGGGGATTAATTCGAATGACTCGACTTCTCCGTCGGTACAAACAGGCACGAAGTCTTCGGGTAGTTCAATATCGTAACAGTACAGGGTGTCAGGCTTGATGCCATTTACTGACTCCGCAATATAACTGACGGTACCTGTCGCTTGTGCCTGACTTACCAGAGCTTTGTTCATGCCGGCTTCTTCAGCACATTCTTTAATCAGATTTTCTTTTAATGTGGTATACCAGGGAAGGCCTCCGGCAACCATGTTGTCCAGCTTGCCGGGGGCGATGTACCGGTCTTTAGCACGATGAGCTATCCACAGGTGAATGTCATTACTTTTTAGCACGTAACCATTCAGGTGCTGGCCAAAGCTGCGGATGCCGAAATATGACACGGCACTTCTATCCAGTGTCATTATAGCCTCACTGCGATCACCCACCGTCACTGGGTAGGGTTCATTAAGGTAAGCCTTAATAATCTGCTTTTGTACCAGTACATGAATAAGCTTATCTACCATTTCGCTGCGTTCATTGAAACCCTTGATGTTGTCATTGAGCTGTACCGACTTTTCGTCGTGATGGAAAATATTCGACCATTCGGCCAGTTGTTCGATAAAGTGAGGCTTTAGCCACCCCACCTGCAGGCCACTGATTATGAAAGGGACATAGCCTTTGAGACGTGCGTTGTTGCAGGTGTTTATTCGTTGTATATATGACATGTATTTTCTTAAGCTGGGTTGTTCGACGGGGCCTTTTCATAAACCCCTCTGCACATTAAAAATAATCAGGTGGTATTATCGGAGGTATTTTATCCCATTTTATATTGCCAGGAGCAAACATGAAAATTGGTGTATTGTTTTTATCCTGCGCAATAAAAGTCATGATCTTTTGGGCTTGCACTCGCCCATACCGATGATATCGAAAGGGTATGAGGTAATACGAAGAAGGCCGTTTTTCTAGTCAGGCCTGTTAAGGGTTGAAAATAGAACTATGATTTCATTCGCTGTCGTTATTCCTGCCTATTATGAAGAAGGCACAATTCGCGATGTCACTGAGCGATCAATTCTTCAATGCGAAAAAGTGATCGTCGTTGATGATGGTTCAGGTGATGAGACAAGTGGGGTATTGCGGGGCCTGCCAGTATGTTTACTTCGAAATGAAACAAATATGGGCAAGGCGGCCTCTCTCTGGAGGGGAATGCAGGAAGCGCTGGCCAGGGGTGTTGAGGGTGTTATAACGCTTGATGGTGATGGCCAACATCGACCCGAGGATATACCGAAGTTGGTTCAACTGGCCATAGACAACCCTGACACCATTATTATCGGATCCAGGTTACATGATCGGGATTCGATACCAATATCGCGATACAGGGCCAACCGCTTTGCTAATTTCTGGATTGCCTGGGCTTCAGGTTATCCAATTGAGGATTCGCAGTCAGGTTTTCGTTATTACCCCGCAAGTTTATTGAAAGGTATCGAGTTGGATACGTCCCGTGATAAATCTTTTGTTTTTGAAAGTGAAATTCTTATTGAAGCAGGCTCAAAAGGAATCAGGACTAAAGCCGTACAGATACCCGCTATTTATACTGAATCCATGCGCCCCAGCCATTTTGAATCGGTTAATGACATCATGCGAATTACAAAAATGGTAGCTGGGCGTCTATTTCGCAAGGGCATGAACCTACCTGGTTTTTATCGAGTAATTATCGCAAAAGAGAAATGAAAAACTTGAGGCGAAAAGGATTTGATGGTGATGCCAGGTTCACTCTATTTCTGTCACTCCTGGTTGGTACACTGACACTGGGCCTGAGCCATGTATTTGTTTTTCTCCGCGTCAGGAAGCGCGCAATGACTTCTCAACATACTAGCAATAATGTCACGGCTATTGCGGTCCCCGGACATCAGCTTAAAAAGGGAGAAATTTCAACTGATTACCGGTTAAGACTTGATCGTGTGGTAAATCTTTATCGTGAATCAGATGATGCTGTTATCAGGATAATTGGTGGGCGCCCTAGCCTGGGTATCAGTGAGGCTCAGGCAGGAAATCAATATTTGATTGAACAGGACATCCCTGCTACCGCTATTTCAATGGAAGAGATATCCACCAATACACTAGAAAACATGAAGAATTCTCGATGCTGGTTTAGCTTGTTTGATGAAGTGGTACTGGTTAGCAATCGGTATCATCTTGAACGCCTTCAAACCCTCGCACGTGGACTTGATTTTGTAACACGACCCTGTGCAGCTGAAGAATCGATTGATTTGTCGTTAGGCAAACTGCTTACAGAAACACTTTTTCTACACTGGTACTGGGCCGGTCGGATATACGCTACAGTGACGCATAACCATCGAATGCTGGATAAGATAAGATAGTTCAAGGATAATAGATGTCGGCAATAAATCAATCAGGGTGTCTCTGCTATTTGGTGTTGCCCGTCATTGTGAGCAAAGCGTAGCTGTATCATAGTATCGATATAAGGGACTGGAGACCGCTTCGCCGCAGATTTCTTGCAAGGACGACACAGAGAGCTGCCTTTAATCAACAGAAACTGAACAGGGATGGAGGAAAAATAAATGATTAAAAAAACAGGATTCGGATTGTTACTGGTTGTTATTGGAAGTCTATCAGTCGTTAATACTGCAAATGCAAGATGGGCAGTACCTCTGCTAAACCCGGGTTCGATATCCTGGGGATGTGACCTCAGCATGTCTGAGGTAAAGAAAGGTATTAATACCGGCCTGGCTGCCAAGAACTGGATCCCGTCTAATGAGCAAACAGGTTACACCCAGGGCAAGATTGTTGTTCGTGGCAAACATACGCTGGTGGTTGATATTAATTACACTAATAGCCGTTTCGATATCAAATATAAAAGCAGTAATAACCTGAAGCATTCGATTGATAGCGCAGGGGTAGAAAAGATTCACCCGAATGCCAATTCGTGGATGGAGAATCTTAAGAATTCAATTACCACCGTACTGAAAGGAAAGTGCAACTAAACAGACAGCCGTTACTATTGATAGACTAGATCCTGTTCACAGATGCATCATCGGCAAATCATTCTTCTGCGGCTATACTCATTATTGGCCACTTTTATTGTTTCGTCACCGGGGTTTGCGGGTGATAATCCGGATAAACAGGAAAAGTTCTCCGATAATAACTGGTACCTGCTAGTCGGTGCAGGCAGTTCTCATCCCGGTTGGGGTGCCACGCAGGAAAAAGTAGACACTACCGACATCATCCTGAGGCACCCGTATCCACAGGCAAGGACTCGTGGGAAATCCTGGTACCTGAACCGTAAGTCAGTACTGGTAGAAATACCGTTGACGCTGTTGCGAGACCCCGATGAGCCAGCCATGATTGGTTTTACCATGAATGTGAACTGGACGTTCATTGCAAGCCAGCGCTTGCAACCTTTTATCTTAATAGGGGGTGGGCCAGTTTATACAAAAGCGGAAATACCTGGAACCAGCTCCCGTCTGAAAGGCTCCTATCAAGCAGGAATAGGCCTGGGCTTACTGTTGGGCAAGTTCGGTTTGAGTGTAGAGTATCGATACCATCATCTATCTAACGGAGGCTTTAAAGAACCGAATGACCCACTGAACTCCAGTAAATTGTTGTTTGGTATCAAATTACCGTTTTAAGGAGTCTCTGATTAATTCCGAATGATAATTTTAAAAAAAAGCTAAATGATCAGAGGTTCCTTAGAGACTTCTTTGTCACTACCTTCCTCACGATGACGAATAAGGCAGGAGGTCCCTGACAACTCTCTTCTATCGAGTCTGATTCCGCTGCTTTTTATAGGGCCGTTAAATCATCTAATGGAGAAAAATCTTCAGGTAGGTGATAAATTTAATCTATTGTGTCAAGATTTACCCCATTGGTAGTCGTTACAATTTTTTAAAATAGCTTGACCTGTAAGTAACACCTAGGTTTTATACTTGGCTTCAGTAGTAAAAGTCACGTTTTGATCGACCAGCAAGGTTGATGGTAACCGATCGGTAACAGACAATTTACTCATTTATTTTTACTAATACTAAAAGGTGATCCGCATGAATACACTTAAATTTTTACTACTCGGTGGGGGCGCTATGTTGGCCCCGCTGACGTCACTGGCAAGCCCGACCGTGTATATACCACTGGGTACTGCGAATGAAATACTTATCGTGGATGCAGCAACGGACAAGGCAATTGGCAAGATCACTGGCTTCAAAAATATTCACGGTCTGTCATTGACACCAAATGGTGAGTATCTGGTTGCGGGCTCCAACGATGAGGTGATCGCGGGTCGCTCGAAAATGGGGGGACACGGAAAAATGTCAGGCAAGACGGGCATGTCAAAATCTGCCCCATCAACGATGGCGGGTTCTGCCCGCGTACCCGCGCCGGGGTATGGAAAGACAACAGCGCCAGCACCTGTTCCATCGGTGATGACAAAACCTGCCGGTGTATCGGCAGCGGATCATGCGAAACATCATCCACAGCCGAGTGCTGGCATGAAGACACAGGGTCATTCGGCAATGGGTGGCAAACCCAAGGCAATGGCTAAACCTGCGATGAAAGACCATGGCGGTGCGAGTAAACCTGGTCAGCCCGGGATGGCAAAACCCAAAGGCATGTCAGATAAGGAACACAAAAAGCACCATGCAGCCTCTGCAGGCGGTTTGCTTCCCGCTGTGGGGATCAGTACAGTTTCACTGATTCGTGTAGCGGATAACAAACTGGAAGCTACCATCAAGGTCAGGGGTATGGCACATCACACCTTTGTTACACCGGATGGGAAATATGCCGTATCTGCTCACACAACTGCCGGGACGATCAGTTTGATTGATCTGGCAACGAAGAAAATATTTCGCAACATCTATACGGGGCCACAACCGAACTATGTCGCGTTTTCCCAGGACGGTGAGCAGATGTACGTGAGTAATGCAGGGAATAATACACTCAGTGTAATCGACACCAAAAACTGGATTGTCAGCAGAAACATAATTGTTGGCAAGGGTCCGGAACACATCGTGATGTCTCCGGACGAAAAGTTCGTCTATACCAATAATAGCCGTGGTGGAACGATATCCAAGGTTTCCCTGGAAAAACTCAAGGTGGTGAAAACATTTACCATTGGCAATAATCCCCACGGTATTGATATCTCCCCTGATGGTGAGACCTTATACGCGAGTACGAAGAAGGACAACAAGCTAGTAGCTGTCAATGTCAAAACTGGAAAGGTGCGAACCCTGAAGCTCGACCCAGCGCCGTATCATGTCAAGGTGATTGGAAACACAGGCAAGATCTACGTATCCAGCAGGGAAAAACCTTTTGTCTGGGTCATCGATGCGAAGCAATTCAAGGTAATCGGTAAAATTAAGGTACGTGGCGAAGGCCACCAGATGGTTGTCGTCAACTGAGGGCAACCTGAGCAAAACCCCGGTATCAGCGGCTAACCCGTGAGGTGATCGTCGGGTTCACCGCTTGCCGATGAGCGATGGCAGACGAAGTGGGGTTTTTATCGAATTCGCGTGGCAGTCAAGATCACTGCTCTTTACTTAAACTCGCATAGAAATCGGCATAAACAACATAGGGGAGGCAGCTCATCTCTTTCTTGTTTTTGCCGCTATCGGCACCGATCCCTCTCGTTTTTTATTGAAATATACTTATCCTATATGATAATTAATAGCTAATATAAAACAATAATTAACATCTTTGTTAATTATTATATTTACATTTACGATTATTTTTAGTATAATTCGCCCATCAATTATCATATTGGGTAATTTATGGACACCCCATTGCACGAACTGGTACTCGAAGTACTGCAGGAAGCAAAAGCCAACGGTATGACCCAGAAACAACTGGCCGAAATCTCTTCATTGGGAGAAGTGTCTTTATCACGGCTAAAAAAGGCCGACGATGCAAAATTGAGCACACTGACGGAGCTTGGCCGCAGCGTAGGTAAAAAGCTGATATGGGTTGATGATAATACCGACATACCCTCACTGGTACGAAAAGGTCAGTTATTCTAAAGTGCTTTCAAGGCCATGAAAGATCGCTCTGCTGTTATCTGGACCAGGCTAGGCCCACAACCTGTTAAGATGGGGACCCTTGCCGTTACTGACATCGAATGCAGGTTTACCTACGATGAGGGTTATACAGATACTGGTTTGCGGGGATTAGGACTGGTCTACGCACCGGAATTTTTCACTAGTACGATTGTACGTGAGCGTAACGAATACTTTGACCTGATGCCGCCATTGCAGGCCCTGGTCCCACCTCGCAGTGAACACAACTTTCAACGTGCACTGGTACTGAAGTATCTAAAACAGATTAACCTTGATACCCAGCCAGGCTTCGACACCGACTGGAATATTCTGATTCGCTCTGGTCATGGCGCCATTGGACATCTCGATGTATTTGAAAGCGATGAAATAGCGATACAGTGGTATGCCACGCCATCAAAGAAAGGACTGATTGAACTCGATGATGAATTTGGTTTCAGCTTAAAAGAATTTATGGCCTGGTTTGATGATGATGCAGGAATTCTCATCGACCTGCTGGGACCAACGCCTACTGTCGGTGGTGCCATCCCCAAACTGATGTTATCAATTGCCCAGTCAGGATGGGATGGACGAATTGGTTTACCTACGCGATTTGGTGACACCGATCGTACAGACATTATTTTAAAACTTGAAAACAATGCCCAGTATCCAGGCATCATTGAGCTAGAACAGCTTGGGTTAGAAGTGCATCGTGAAGCAGGTTTTGATGTGCCACGCTATTGGCCAGTAAAAATTAAAGGGTTAGCTGCACTTGCAATCGAACGCTTTGACCGCACTCGAACAGGCGGTACAGTATTTATGGAATCGGTATATTCGGTACTTGCATCCGGTAGCAATGAAATCACAAATCACTACAGCACCAGTTATGACCATATTGCCAGTGCCATCGATAACCCGTATGTGGGCTTAGTCAATGACCGCGCTAAAGCAAAACACCATTTACTTGAACGACTGCTCTTAGCGATGCTAACCGGCAACGGCGACCTGCACCTGGAAAACCTGTCCTTCCTCGAAAAAAACAATGAAACAGCATTTAGTCCAGTGTACGACCCAACACCTATGCGCGCGTACAGTATTCACAACGAACTCACCCCACCCGGCATGAGTTTTGGTCACTACGGTGACATGAATGATGATGGGAGCTTTATAGATTTCTCAACGGCACTGCTCCACTTTAGTAAGAATTTAGGTATCACCCGGTCAATACTATTCGACAGCATTGAAAGACTTGTGAAGGTCACTGACGACTACGACAAACGCATTGAGGCCTTATCAGCACTGCCAAAAGAAAATAAATTAAACCTGATAAATATTCATTTAGACATTAAAAATAAATTGGTATCCCTTTAACAAGTAAGTAGTCGCTCATAACCTTAAAGGGGTTCAAGACAACAGTTGACCAGACCTGAATTATTGTTACTGTTGACGAACACTGAGATTGTGCCTCCGTCATCTCAGTAAAGTGTTTATTACATTGTAAAATAGGCTTAACCTATTTCTTATTTTATTTATTCTCTGTATGCACCGAATTCAAGCGTCCCTATATTCCAGGTCTTCCCGGCTCTGGGCACAAGAATCTCGACCTTGATGGCGCTCACCAGGGCTGGATTAAACCAGATTGTCTGATGGGCACCCCCATAAATGGGGCGACCATCTTTGAAACGTATTCTGTCAAACTGATGTTTAATGTTGTCCGCTAAGATAGTCCACGAGTTGTCGATCTTGCCATAAATCCTGATTGTATTCGCGGCAAAATCATCCGGGATTTTAGGATACAGGAAAGGATAAACCAACGTTACCCTTTGTATTTTTATCTTGTTTCTGAAATCAGCCTGTAACCACATGCCGGCTTGTTGACGAATACCACTATTCCATACACTGTTTTCGCTAGCGTCACTTAAATTTGAGAGTGTTGATGCGTTATGAGTCCCGCTAAGCGTATAACCAGTTGTTGCGACAGTTTTATCATGTATTGAGGGTTGATGGAGAAAATTTTCGTATAGAGTGAACGCGCCTACTTTCCTTTTTTCGTATGACACATTGTATGCCGCCATATGCTTTTCAAAAGTAGCGACTGGTAGTCGTGTGTCAAATCCGGTTGACAGAACATATGGGGCCTTCTGTGACTGGTCAACCAATTGCTTGTAAGGTTGAGGCCAGCCTAAAAAACGTTCATTGTATGGAGGTGAGCATACGATTGCCTCGTCTGTCTCGTATGTAATCCGATAGGCCAGCCAAAATGTTGCATAACATCTGTCTATATTGTCTCTTTTGAGGGTCGCAATCAGTTCGGTGATGGGCGGTGTCCTGGCAATCTCTCCTGGAAAGTGCGGTAATCCCCATATACGGATTATCCTTGCAGAGGTCGTTATATTAAAAAGCAACAAAAAAACGGTAAACATGCCGATGGCCACTCTGACGTGGAATTGGCTAATTGAATAGGCGTAAGCCAGTAGAAAGGGGAAATAGAGTGCTGGGATCAATAGGTAACGATAAGTTTCCGATTGTGCCCGCATGTTCATTGAATAGAGTACGATCGCTATGACTGACGCCGCAACAAACAGATCATGTACCTCGAATGAGGGCCAGCGGTGCAGACGAACACGCCGTATAAACAGCATCGTTCTGTTTGCGACAACCAGGATTAAGATAGCCAGATAAACGTAAGCGACGGTAGTTCGCAGAAAATGGGGCTGGTTAAGGTAAGCATCAAAATCAGGGAATAACGTTGGATTAATTCCAAGTACTCCTGGCAGGGTCTCGGTGAGTCCTGGGTTCCATAATTTATAAAGAATTTTATTCCATGGGGTAAGTTGTGATACGGCACGGTGTGCTTCCGGGTAAACAATTAATGACAGTAGAAAGGGCAGTAGTCCTATCACCGCCCCCGCTGACAGGGATACAGTACGTGCTACGATGTGTCTGGCATTGTCACCAAGGAACAAGAACAAAAATGCAGGAAATACAAAGGCAATCGATAGGATATGTGTGCTGAATGCAAGTCCGCCAAGCACGCCAACAACAAAGATCAAAAAGTTACGATGAGCACGCTTTTGGCCTATATCAAAAAGCAACACGACAAGCCATGCGAATGTTACAGTGACCGCATAATTTGTTGGAATGTAACCGGACTGGTACATGAGTATGTATGTGGACGGAATAAGTATCCAGGCATAGGCTGGCCATCGGCTATCTTTTTGCAGGCATCGTCTCGCGATGTATAGAAATCCGATAACTGAAATAGAACCAAGTATGAATGGCAGATACCGTACACCCACTGCATTGCGTGGCATCAAGTCGACAAGGGGTGAAAGCAGGTATGATTCGAAAGGAAAAAAATAGGGAGTACCCGGCATTAAAATCAGCCATGTACCGCCCCAAATCCGCTTGGCAGCCAGAACACTCATGGCTTCGTCAGTGGTAACCGGCAGATAATTAAGGCTGGCATACATAAACAACGCGCGAAGAAGTATTGCAGCAAGCAGGATAAAAGCCGCGCTGTATTTTAGTAGACGTTTATTCTGAAGATATATTGTTAGTTTTCTCACTGATAAATCATTGGGGTCAGGTCTATAATTTATACTAAAAGTCTAAAATATAGACCTGACCCCGTTGTTTGTTCGGATGCTATTCAGCCTTCTCATAGAGGTCCGCGTTTATAGCCTTGAGTCCAGCCCGTGCACAGGCTTCATCCAATTTACCGCCGGGAGCCCCGCCTACGCCAATTCCCCCCACAACCTCACCCGAAAGTTTTACAGGTAACCCACCTCCCAGAATCAGAATGGAGTCATTCATATCCCTAAGCCCCTGTACCTCCGGAATACGAGCGATAAGCTCAGCGAAGAATTGTGTAGGGGCCCCCATGCTTGCGGCAGTGTAGGCCTTGCGCCGGCTGCTATCAACGGTATGTACCCCGGCCCCGTCATCCCTGATTTGGTACATTAGGATACCGGATCTATCAACGACAGCGATACTTACCTTGTAACCATCGAGCCGGCATTGCGCCATGGCGGCATCAGCAGACTGGCTGGCCAACTTTAGAGGTAAAACAACTTGTTTGGGCAAGCTCTCCGCATAGACGATATTTGACATTACAGCGAATACGAATAACATTCTGAAGAGATTTCTAAGGCGTTTTCTATGGTGCATTCTATGACCCTCTATGCTTTTCCACTATCGATTGTTCGCACAAACAACATCAAACATTTTTTCCAATTTCTCATGAAGACCACGAAGCGGGTCTAGAATCTGTTTTGTCCAGTCAAAATATTCCTGGTAAATTACGGCCTGTCCCCGATTGTCGCTCATTATTCATCACGTCAAACGAAGCGCGGCAACGATTCTCGTACATTTTTTTTGCAAGGCATTAAATCCAGAAACAGCATCGCCTGTTTTCGCCTGCCGAACTTTTATGCCCTGCTCTCCCAAGTCTCGTCTGGTTTCATCCGGCACCCACATGCGGCCATAATAACCCGTGCCAATAATTAGTACGTCCGGTTTTGCGCTCATAATATCGTCGAGATCCGTCATATCCCGGTTATGCCCTTGCCTGCTCCGGTAATATGATCACGTCGGAAGTATAGGTTTTATTTTCAATGACTATCTTACCAAACTTGTATCCTGAAATTCGCATGAAGTCTAGTTACTCTCTAAGCAGTGCCTAAAAATATTCCAGTGGCTAATCGACTATACTATGTGAATTCGGGTTTTCTGCAAGTAAAGAATAGATATCTACAGAAAACCAGCACCCACCAGAAGAAATAGCAGTCCAGGTATTGCCATTGAGAAACTTCTTTTGGTTTTAATGAAAGGATTTACCATGTGCCTGCTTCAGGGATCCCGATGCTATGTTGCCGGTTGATGTTAAAATTGGGGTCAGGTCTATAATTTATACTAAAAGTCTAAAATATAGACCTGACCCCGTATAACTACGTAACGCATAAAAAAAAGGCCTGCAAGCGAAAACGCTGTAAGCCTTTGTTTTATATGGTGGGCCGTGAAGGATTCGAACCTTCGACCCGCTGATTAAGAGTCCGTTCAAAACAACAGCTGACAACAATCAACAGCAATAATATCAATAAGTTA
>JAADJE010000006.1 GCA_013150915.1 Gammaproteobacteria bacterium | reverse complement strand
CTAAAAACCTAAAGCTAAAAACTTAAAGCTAAAAACTTAAAGTTAAAAGTTAAAAGTTAAAAGTTAAAAGTTTAAAGCTTAAAGCTTAAAGCCTAAAGCCTAAAGCTTAAAGAAACGGCCCTGTCCTTTCAGCTTTCAACTTTGAACTTTGAACTTTCAGCTTTCAACCTCTAGAACTGCCGTCGTAATCCTGCTTTCTGCATCAAGGTGGTCGCCAGTTCTTCAACGGACATACTGCTTGATTCAACAACAGTTATATTTTCCTCCTGATACAGGGCGTCGAGCAGTTTTATTTCTTTACGGCATTGTTTCTGTGAAGCATAGCGACTGTCAGGGATACGGCTCTGGCGTATTTTTTGCAAGGAGTCCGGGTCGATAGTAAGGCCATAAAGCTTGGCTTTCCACGGTTTTAGTGCATGAGGAAGTCGACCTTTTTCCAGGTCGTTATCAACCAGCGGATAATTGGCAGCACGAATACCAAATTGCATGGCCAGGTAAAGGCAGGTAGGTGTTTTGCCGGATCGTGATACACCGGCCAGTATTATATCGGCACGCTTGTAGTCTCTGGTGCGCAGTCCATCGTCGACATTCAAGGTGAAATTAACGGCATCCATGCGAGCAAGATACCGGTTTTGATTCCCCATGCCGTGTGTCTGTCCGATGGTGGGTGAGCTATGTTGCTTCATCGTTATCTGTAATGGAGGCAGGCAGGTAGCAAATAAATCCAGCACAAAAAAGTCTTCGTTGATAAGTCGTTGCCGGAGAGTCTTATCCGATAGAGTGCTGAAAACGATTATTTGTCGGCCATCGTTTTTTATCGCTTTTATCTGCTGGATAAGTGCTGACAACTTTTTCTCAGTGTCAATGTACGGCTGTACAGTGTATCGGCGGTCACTTTTATTAAACTGCGTTAGCAGGCTCCTGCCGAGTGCCTCGGCGGTGATGCCGGTACGGTCGGAAACAAAGAAGACTTCGAGGTTTAGTTTTTGATCCATGTTAAAGGGTGCCTCTATTTAGAGTAGGAGCGTCGCTCCTACAACTTTGTCCCAAACCCACCCCCACCCGGTGTTTTGATGAGTATCGAACCTCCAGCGGGCACATCCACTTCCGCGCAGGCGGGCAGGGTATGTTTTTTCCCATCGGGTTCAATATACCAGTTTTCTCCACACGCTCCTGCATTTCCACCGGCCAGGCCAAAGGGTTCAGTTTGTCGCCGGTTGGCAAGTATTGAAACCTGTACCGGCTGGTGGAAGCGCAGGCAGCGTTCAACACCGTCACCACCATTAAATTTTCCTTTTCCACCGCTATTCTTTCGTATTTTAAAATATTCAACCTGGACTGGAAAACGCTGCTCAAGAATCTCTGGGTCGGTGAGACGGGAATTGGTCATGTGTGATTGTATGGCGCTGGTACCGTGATGATTCGGACCGGCGCCCGTACCACCACAGAGGGTTTCATAATATTGAAATTTTTCATTGCCGAAGGTGAAGTTATTCATTGTTCCCTGTGAAGCGGCCATCACACCCAGTGCTGCAAACAGGCAATCTACAATTATCTGTGATGTCTCAACGTTTCCTGCTACGACAGCAGCCGGGAAAGCCGGGTTGATGAATGAATGGCTGGGTATGCGCAATTCCAGAGGGCGCAGGCATCCTTCATTCAATGGTATGTCCTTGTTAACCAGACAGCGAAAAACATAGAGCACAGCTGCCCGGCAAACCGAAGCAGGTGCATTGAAGTTTGAGCTCAGCTGCTTGGAAGTACCGCTGAAATCAACAACAGCAGTTTGTTTTTCCTGGTTTATCTTAATGCTGACATTGATGTGTGCACCATTGTCCATCAAACAGGAAAACTGTCCGCCATCAAGTGTGCCAAGGCATTTTCTGACTGTCATTTCCGCATTATTCAGTACATGATCCATGTAGTTGCTGACTACGTTTAAACCAAACTCTTCCAGCAATTTATGCAGTTCGCTGATACCTTGATGATTGGCTGCCAGCTGGGCACGTAGGTCAGCAATATTCTGTTTCGGTTTACGCGCTGGATATTTATTCTGAGTTAGTCGCTCATTCAGTAAATTTTCATCAAGATGGTGGCCCTTAACGAAACGAATATTATCCAGCAAGATGCCTTCCTCGCTGATGTTCTGGCTGGTAGCTGGCATTGACCCGGGAGTAATGCCACCTATATCGGCATGATGACCGCGTGAGGCAACGAAGAAAAGCAGTGATTTATTCTGCGTATCGTCTTTATCCTGTTCAAATACGGGAGTGATGACGGTGATGTCCGGTAAGTGAGTGCCACCCTGGTAAGGATTATTCAGAATGAAGGAATCACCGGCATGGATATCCTTTTTATATTTTTTGATTACTGCCCGCACAGAATCAGACATCGAGCCGAGATGGACAGGGATATGGGGCGCGTTGGCAATCAGATCACCGCCGGGCGTGAACAGGGCACAGGAAAAATCCATGCGTTCCTTGATGTTAACCGAGTGGCTGGTCCGTTCAAGAATCAGACCCATCTGTTCGGCAATGGTCATGAATCGACGATTGAAGATCTCTAGCAGAACAGGATCGGCCCTGTGACTGTTCTCCAGTTTACGATTAGTTGTTTGCCTGGCAATACGGGTCAGGACTATGGCCATATCTTGCATGACCTCTGCTTGCCAACCGGGTTCTATGATCAAGGTACCCGTGTTTTCTGTGATGATTGCCGGGCCCTTTAGGGTATGCCCCGCAGGCATGCCTGCTCGCTTAACGATACTGGCTTCATGCATCCTGCCGCCACTAAAGAATTCCGTCTGCCCGGCTTCAGTTAATTGCTCAGAGTGTTGAAAAAACTCGTTGGCAGGTCTCTCTGCCTGTGTTGAGACCGTAACTCGCAGACTTTCGATAATAATGGGGCTGGCTGGGTCGGAATAGCCAAATTGTTGACGGTGCTTATCGGTGAACTTTTTGATTAGCTCATCAAGCGCCGTGCTGAAGGCTAATTCAAGTGTCGTATCAGAGCCCGGGTAGCGCAGGAACAGGCGTGCAAGTGTTCGTGTGTCGGTAGGAGCTTCACCCTGATCTCTTAGATCATTCAGGCCAGCATCACGCAGTTGTTGCAGATATTTCTGCAAACTGGCTGCTGAATCAGCCGTCAGGGTCTGGCCAATGGCAACTTCATGAACTGTACTGATCGCCGCCAGGCCTATGCCATAGGCAGAAAGTACTCCCGCCAGCGGATGACAGTAGATAGTCTTCATGCCCAGTGCATCGGCCACCAGGCAGGCATGCTGGCCGCCAGCACCACCGAATACACAGAGTGTGTAACGACTGACATCGTAACCTCGCTGTACAGAAATCTTTCTGATTGCCTGCGCCATATTTTCGATAGCGATGGTCAGGAAGCCTTCTGCAACGGCCAGTTGTTGATTCCCTTTTTCAGTAAGCTTGCTGGTCGCTGAAAATGTAGTAAACTTTTCTGTCACTGCCTGAATATCGAGAGGTAAATCCCCTCCAGCTCCGAACACAGATGGGAAATGAGCAGGTTGTATCTTTCCCAGTAATACATTGCAGTCTGTCACACATAAAGGACCTCCTCGGCGATAACACGCCGGTCCTGGTTTGGCGCTGGCCGAATCAGGTCCGACCTGAAATCGACCATCACTGTAATGAAGAATCGAACCACCACCTGCGGCAACGGTATGGATGCGCATCATCGGGGTGCGCAGGCGGATACCGGCAACGAGGTGCTCAGATTGATGTTCATAGTCACCGGCATAATGCCAGACGTCGGTTGAGGTGCCGCCCATGTCAAAACCGATCAGGTGATCAAAACCGGCACGGCGGGCGGTTTCTATACCGCCGACTACGCCGCCTGCCGGGCCGGAAAGAACAGCATCCTTGCCATCAAAAGCGCTGGCATGACACAGCCCACCCGTCGATTGCATGAATAATAATGGAATGTCACCCAACTCGCTTCGTACCTGATCAACATAGTGGCTGAGTATCGGTGATAGATAGGCATCGGCAACTGTTGTGTCACCGCGTGCGATCAGTCGTGGTAGAGGACTGCACACTGACGATAGAGAGACCTGTTCGAAGCCACATTGCCCGGCAAGTTTTGCAAGCCTCTGTTCATGTTGAGGACAGTGATAACCGTGCATCAACACAATGGCACAAGATCGATAACCGGCCTCATAAGCCTTTTGCAGGCGTTTTAAGCAAACGGCATCATCAAGGGTTTTTTCTATTTTACCGGATGCAGCGATGCGTTCTGGTATTTCTATAACGTGCTCATACAGGCGCCCGGGTAGTTGAATGTCCAGCGCAAAGATGTCTGGCCGATTTTGCGAGCCTATGCGCAGGGCATCGGCAAAGCCTTCGGTGATGAGCAGGACTGTCGGCGCGCCCTTGCGTTCAAGCAGCGCATTGGTGGCAACGGTTGTGCCCATGCGGACACTATCAATTTGTCCTGCAGGGATGGGTTCTGAATTGTTTAGCGACAGGATGTGTCGGATGCCCGCTATGGCTGCATCAGGGTATTGCTCAGGGTTTTCCGACAGCAGTTTATGTGTGTGCAGCGCACCCTTCGGATCACTGGCGACGACATCGGTAAAGGTACCCCCTCGGTCTATCCAGAATTTCCATTTATTGTTCATGCTGGGGCGAGAGTATAACCTTATTGCTTGAAAACCTTTCGCCGCGAGATGCGCCTCCGACAATAAAATTATGTGCCATCACTCATTGATGAGTGACGTGAACAAATGATACTGGTGATTGAAGAAAGGCTGACAAAGAATATCCGTGAAAACAGTTTGTTTACGATTCAATGGAACGTTATATAAAGGTTTAGCCAGGGACAGTTACAATTGTTGTACTGGTTTGAAATTCATTCTGAAAATAAACTATTGGTTTATTATTTAGATAAAAGGTAAACCAGCAGCTTACAAATATAGATATTTTGAAACTTTATAACTGGCGTAAGGCACGTAAATAAGCTATAAAGTAAACCATGGGTTTACAAAAAGATAAAAAGTTAAACAAATTGCTTGATTTATTGCCAGAAGGCGTGGCCGCCCCCAGTAAGTGGCTGGCGGAGCAGGGTTTTTCACGACAGCTAGTGCGTAAATATGTACAGAGTGGGTGGCTGGTGCCTCTGGGACGGGGTGTTTACGCCCGGCCACAAATGCTGCTCAACTGGCAGGGACTCGTGCTGGGCATACAGCATTTTGCCGATCTCCCTTATCATGTGGGTGGCATTTCAGCACTCAATCTTCAGGGTTACGCACATTATTTACCCTTAAGAGATAATACGGGGAATAACGCCAGAGAGGAGTATGAACTCACCCATCTTTGGGGGCAGGGAAAAGTACCCGCATGGGTTAAGACAGTAGCCTTATCCAGAACATTACAATTTCATAAGCGCCAGTTATTTGCCTTGTTAACAACGGCTGATGGACTTGAATTCGTACCGAGTGGTGTGCGTGACTTGCAAATACAGGTCTCTGCACCTGAACGCGCCATCATGGAAGTGCTTTATGATGTGGGGGATGATGAACATGCATTTACCCATGCGTTTGAACTATTTGAAGGTCTAACTAGCTTGCGCCCTGGAGTAGTCAATACATTACTGCAACATTGCCGTAGCATCAAAGTAAAACGCCTGTTTCTGTTTATGGCCGACCAGCTCAGATATCCGTGGATATCACGAATAGAAAAAAATAAGATTGATTTGGGGAGTGGCAAACGGGTTATTGCAAAAGGTGGCAAACTGGATAAACAATATTTAATCACAGTGCCTGGTCGTTTTAATGCTTGATCGAAATACACCCTATTACCATCAGGTTGTTTTACTGGTAGCAGTGCTGCCACTGGTTGCAGAAGAGACCTGTTTGTGCGAGATATGCCAAGGTTATCCGTTGATATTGATTTAACCTACTTACCGCTTGAGAGCAGGCCAATTTCGTTGGCAGCTATTACAGCGGCATTGAGCCGTATCGCACAAAGAATAAGCACAATTCTACGAAATACAACGGTTGATGAGTTAAAAGATGCTCAGGGAAATGTGCTTAAATTAATGGTATTGCGACAGGGTGTAAAAATAAAAATCGAGGTGTCACCGGTGATGCGAGGCAGTCTTCTTACACCGGTGACAATGGGCATAAACCCACAGGTTGAAAGCCAGTTCTCATATGCCAGTATGCCTGTACTTGACTGGCACGAACTTTATGCGGGTAAATTATGTGCAGCACTGAACCGACAACATCCGCGTGACTTATATGATGTAAGTATACTGCTTGAACATGAAGGCATTACCGATAAGCTAATGAATGTATTTATGGTGTACTTAATCAGTGGTAATCGTCCCATTGCAGAAATGCTGTCACCTCATCCTGTATCACTGGCTGCGGCCTACAATAAACAGTTTACAGGTATGACGGTTAAAGAAACCACATTACAGAAGCTAGAAGAAACCCGCAAAACATTGATTCAGCAGATTAATGATAAATTAACAGATAAGCAAAAACAGTTTTTACTTTCGTTTAAAGCCATGCAACCTGAATGGCAGTTACTGGATGCTGGCGATGCCAGTCATTTACCGGCGGTACAGTGGAAGTTGTTAAATATTAAGAATATGTCGGTTAAAAAGCATAAACTTGCAATGGAAAAGCTTGAAGAGGTTTTAGGTGGAACATATCTTAGTTCTTGAGCATGCAGGCTAAAATATAAACCACCCAAGCCATTTCAAATTTCAAGTACTCTGACCCCTTGATTCGTGTTTTGCCTGGCAGTTGATACAACGAACAGCTGTCGGGTAGGCCTGCAGCCGTGCATTTGCTATCGGTGCCCCGCAATCAATGCAAGTCCCATACTTACCCTCATCCATACGTTTAATGGCGCGCCCGAGATTGAGTAGTTCACGCTGGTGTTGGGATAGCATGGCAAGATTGATTTCAGTTAGCATGTCACTGAGAGATTCTTCCTGTGCATCGTGAACCTTACCGGCCAGAGATATGGCACTGTTGCTGCCTTCCTTGATTAATTCATCGTGAATTTCCTGCTGCAACTGTTTTCTGTATGTCAGCAGCCGCTCGCGTAATTCGTTTAGTTCTTTTTCATTAATATTGGCCATACAAAATCTCCGTGTTAAGTATTACGTTTTAGGTATGACGTAAACCCTAAAACGTAAAGCGTAAAACTTTTTTCATTAACTGTCATCCGGCTCATAGGCCAGCACTGGCGCCAGCCAGCGCTCTACCTCTGCCTTCGGCATGTCCTTTCGTCTGGCATAGTCCTCAACCTGATCCTGGCCGACGCGACCGGTGCCAAAATAGCGTGCATCGGGATGGGCAAAATAGAATCCACTGACGGCCGCTGCTGGATACATGGCATAGCTTTCGGTGAGGCTTACCTTCGAGCGCTGATCGGCTTCCAACAGTTGCCACAGCAGTGCCTTCTCGGTGTGGTCAGGGCAGGCAGGATAACCGGGTGCAGGCCTGATGCCCTGGTATTTCTCTTTAATTAATTCTTCATTTGTCAGCTTCTCATTTGATGCATAGCCCCAAAATTCACGTCGTGTGCGTTGATGCATTAGCTCGGTAAAGGCCTCCGCCAGGCGGTCGGCTATGGCTTTCAGCATGATGGAATTATAGTCATCCTGATCAGCTTCAAATTCAGCCAGTTTTTCTTCGATACCCAGGCCTGAAGTGACTATAAAGGCACCAATATAATCGGCAACGCCGCTACTTTCCGGCTGCAGGTAATCGGATAGGCAAAGATTGGGTGTCTCTCTTTTGACCATCTGCTGGCGTATGCCGTGAAGTTTCAGCTGTACCGTATTGCGCTGATCATCGGTGTAGACATTGATGTCATCGTGGTCGACGCTGTTAGCCGGAAAAAATCCCACAACGGCCTGTGCCTGTAGCCATTTTTCATCGATGATTTTTTTCAGCATCGCCCGTGCATCATCATACAGCTCGTGTGCATGTACCCCTTTCTCAGGGTGGTCAAAAATGGCCGGATAGCGTCCCTTAAGCTCCCAGGCCTGGAAGAAGGGCGACCAGTCGATGTAGTGTGAAATCTCTTCCAGCGAATAGTCATCAAATTGGCGGATACCGAGAAATGAGGGTTTAACAGGAACATAGCCAGAGTCCTCACTGCGGAAGCGGTTGGCACGTACCTGATCCATACTTGCCAGCTTCCGAGCCTGCTGATTGCTGGCACGTCGTACGCGCAGGGCTTCATGTTCTTCTTTTACCTGTCGAATGTATGCGTCGCGGCCCTCTTTCTGCAACAGGTTATTGGCAACACCAACAGCGCGTGAGGCATCCAGTACATGAACAGAGGCGCCATTATATTGCGGTGCTATTTTTACTGCGGTGTGTATCTTTGATGTGGTAGCGCCACCGATCATTAACGGCAGTGTGTAGTCCAGGCGCTGCATTTCTTTTGCCATGTGTACCATTTCATCGAGTGACGGGGTGATCAGGCCGGACAGGCCGATGATATCCACATTTTCTTCGATGGCGGTCTTAAGAATGGTCTCTGCCGGCACCATGACACCGAGGTCGATAGTTTCATAATTATTGCATTGCAGAACCACGGCAACGATGTTTTTGCCAATATCATGCACATCCCCTTTGACAGTTGCCAGCAGGATTTTCCCCTGACTGCTAAGACCCTCAGATTTTTCCGCCTCGATATAGGGCATCAGCCAGGCCACGGCTTCTTCATTACGCGCGCCGATTTTACTACCTGCGGCAGGAACATCTTGCCGGCACCGAAAAGATCACCGACCACATTCATGCCATCCATCAACGGTCCTTCGATAACCTCAATCGGCGACTCAGCCTGCAGGCGGGCCTCTTCCGTATCTTCTTCGATGAATTCAGTGATGCCTTTTACCAGCGCATGCGAGAGTCGTTCAGTCACTGGCAGTTCACGCCATTCCCTGTCTTTGTCATCCGCCCGTACGCTACCGTCACCCTGGTATTTTTCTGCGATATCCAGCAGGCGTTCTGTTGCATCCTCGCGTCGGTTAAGGACGACGTCCTCGACACGTTCACGTAGTTCATCTGGAAGATCATCGTAGATGGCCAATTGGCCGGCATTGACGATGCCCATGTCCATGCCTGCACCGATAGCGTGATAGAGGAATACCGCATGGATGGCCT
>JAADJE010000080.1:8924-10668 GCA_013150915.1 Gammaproteobacteria bacterium | reverse complement strand
CGATTAGAAGTTCGTGCAAAGTCTTATCGCGCCGAGGGCGGCGCTCCTACAGGTAGAAAATAAGCTAAAAATGCTTAATCAAATAACACCCGTCATTCTTACCTATAACGAGGCCCCCAATATTGGTCGGGTGCTGGATAGACTGTCGTGGGCCGAAAGGATCGTGGTTGTCGACAGTGTTAGTACGGATGAAACGCTGGATATTCTTTCTCGTTATGATTCTGTTGTGGTGCATCAAAGGAAGTTCAATAGCCATGCAGAACAGTGGAATTTTGCTATAGGTGAAACGGGTATTGAAACAGACTGGGTGCTTGCGCTGGATGCGGATTATGGTCTTACAGATGAGGTGATTAAAGAACTTGAAGGCTTGTCACTGGATGGGGCAGTTTCCGGTTACAGGGCATTCTTTCTATATTGTGTATTTGGCAAGCCATTAAGAGGGACTCTGTACCCCCCTGTCACCGTTTTATATCGCAGGGAGAATGCGCACTATATTCAGGATGGTCACACACAGCGAATTGTTATAGAGGGTGAAGTCGAAGACATGCTTTCACCGATATTACATGATGATCGCAAACCACTGTCTAGCTGGTTGCAGGCACAGGATCGTTACATGAATCTTGAAGCAGATATCATCAGTAATTCTGCATATGGGGAACTTGGTTTCAATGATCGTGTTCGTAAATTTATTTTTATTGCGCCAGCCTTAACATTTTTCTACTGCCTGTTCTTTAAACTGGGTGTTCTGGATGGGTGGAGAGGATTGTATTATGCAACACAGCGTGCATTGGCAGAATTAATACTATCGTTAAAACTGATTGAGCGAATCATTAAATAAAACTTTAGGGGTCAGGTCTATACTTTATACTTTTGGCCGGTTTTCCTCAGGATGGAATAAAGAGAAATAAAGACTAAGCACGCGAGACCCAGGACGAAGAAAAAAGATTAAAACAATGATGATACTTGGCCTTAACGCCTATCACGGCGATTCCGCTGCTGCGCTTGTCATTGATGGCAAGTTGATTGCTGCCGCTGAAGAAGAACGCTTTCGGCGGAAAAAGCACTGGGCGGGTTTTCCGTCTGAATCAATAGCCTATTGTCTTCGTGAAGCTGGTATTTCGCTTGCTGATGTCGATGCGGTAGCCATTAACCAGGATTCGAAGGCGAATTACTGGAAGAAGATTGGCTATACGCTGACGAAGCAGCCAGAGCTGAAGTTTGTGCTCGATAAACTGCGTAATCGCCGGGATCGGGAAGGGCTGGCTGTGCAGTTGCAGAAGCATTTTGCGGATTCCCGTTTTACCGGAAGTATTTACCCGGTTGAACATCATCTGGCGCATCTTTCCTCGACCTTCCATGTATCACCATTTGATCAGGCGGTAGTGGTATCTGTCGATGGCTTTGGTGATTTTGCCAGTGGTGCCTGGGGTGTGGGCAAAGACTCGGATAAGGGATCAAAGATAAATGTTGATGGAAGGGTGTATTTCCCACATTCACTGGGAAATTTTTATCAGGCCTTAACGCAGTATCTTGGCTTTCCGCATTACGGGGATGAATACAAGGTGATGGGACTGGCGCCGTATGGCAAGCCTGCTTATCTGGAAGAGATGCGTAAGATTGTGATGCTGGTACCGGATGGTGGCTATCGGTTAAACCTTGAGTACTTCAAACACCATAAGGAAAATGTGGTGTATGAATGGGATGACGGGGCGCCTGTGTTCGGACAGATCTATTCTGACAAACT